>JAESQG010000182.1 GCA_016765265.1 Pseudomonadales bacterium
CGGCGAGGGCGGGGTTAGCCTCTCGGCTTAGGGGCGGAGCCCCTGATGAGTCACTGTTTTACCCACAGATACTACTGAAGAGCCTAAATTCAAACCCTTTCTCCAATACAGGGTTTAGCTCATAAACACGCTTGTCTTTTTGCCATTCGGACAAGCCATCTAGCTTTAAAATATGTTTGGCAAATATCGCCTGTAATTCGGGTACCGCTTTGCTGTTTTTGGGGGCGTATATATCTAGCGAACCTTCAGCCTCACAATACACAAAAATAATTTCAAACGCTGGGTGATGCGCTTGGTTTTTTAATGTTCCCCCCACCCATTCAATGGAGGTTTGTGCAAAGTCCTCCGGGTAGGCAAAGTAATACTCTTTTTGATTACGGCGATAAGGCTCAACAATACAGTTTTTACCCCTTCCCTCCCAATGGCATTCATTTAAAAAGAAAATCACGGGAACTTTTTAGTCAAGTGTAAGGCTCTGATTTAATGCGAACTATTCCTGTCGATTCACAAACACCAAAAAACCTTGACTCTCCTCTTATCTTTTGGCACTATACCGATGGGCAACTAGAGGCCGAGAGCGAAATGGACCAAGACATCGCGAACCTGAAGTCGACAACCTTTGGCGGAAAACGATTTACCCGAAAGCAGATTACAAGCATCAAAGAGACCGCCGCAAGATTCTCATCACTAAGTCGCCGAGAATTAGCGCATACGATTTGCGAACACTTGGCGTGGCAAACACCGACAGGCAAAAACAAGGTCCAGTCATGCCTTGGCATGCTAGAAAGCTTAGAAGAACTGGGGATCCTTTGTTTACCGGAAAAAAACAAATCAATGCACAGAGGCCCACAAAAAAAGATTCACTGGACCAAGCAAACACAAGAGCAACCCACAATTGATGATGATCTGAATCAATTGACGCCTATCAGCCTGCAAGTGGTGACCGAGAAAGAGGCCATTAAGCAATGGAATGAATTTGTCGATAGGCACCACTATCTAGGCTACAAACACCCCATAGGCTCACATTTACGTTATTTCATTCTCGACAGGCAGGGGAGAAAGTTAGGTTGTTTACTGTTTTCATACGCTGTCACGCGCTTGCCGCTACGCGACGAATGGATCGGCTGGCAAGACCAGGCACACAAGAAACACTTAAAGTTGGTGATTAATAACAATCGCTTTTTAGTCTTGCCTTGGGTAAAGGTAAAACACCTGGCTTCCAAGGCGTTAGCCATTGCCTCGCGACAACTTGCCGATGACTGGAACGAACACCACGGTTATAGACCGGTACTGTTAGAAACTTTCGTTGACCTGACAAAATTTAATGCCACATGTTACCGAGCGGCCAACTGGCAGTACCTGGGTGATACGAAGGGAGCTACTGCCAGCAAAAAAGTACAAGGTAAAACACCCAAAGGCATTTACATCTACCCACTGGTAGATAACGCCAAATCCATACTGATCAATGGCCCCAAAGCGCCCGCCAGGAGAAGCAAAAAGCCATCAATCAACGCCTCACCGACACTAGCACCAGAAGACCCCTTTATTGAGCTATGGCAAAACATTATCGAGACAGTGGTGACCGTGGCCAACGATTTTGATCTGCAGTGGCAAAAACGCAAGCGAGTTCTCAACACGCTCTTGATCATGCTTTTTATCTTTCGCCTGGTGTTCTCCAAAAACAAACAGGGCTACGCCATCACCGTTGCCGAGCTTTGGGATCAGTGTCGCATCATGGAGATACCTCTGCCGCAAGCGATGCCAGTAGCGGCATCGGCTTTTTGTAATGCCAGAGCCAAACTGGATGAAAGTATCTTCAAGGTTTTACATGCAGAAATTCTTCAACATTACGATAAACCTTGCACTGGCAATACGTGGAAAGAACACAGGATTTTTGCGGTTGACGGTTCGAAAATAAATTTGCCGCGTCAACTGATCGATCATGGCTACCGAATTCCATCGGACAATGCGCATTATCCACAAGGGTTGCTTAGCTGTTTATACCAGCTAAAATCAAAAATTCCGATGGATTTTGATCTCGTGGTTCATGCCGACGAAAGGAAAGTCGCGCTGACACACCTAAAGGTACTTTCTGAAAACGATGTCATCGTTTATGACCGAGGCTATTTTTCCTACGCTATGCTATGGGAACATGTAGAACGAGACCTTCATGGTATATTCAGGATAAGAGCAAAGGCTAGCCTAGCGGTTGATGAGTTTATCGCTAGCGATGAAACAGACAAAATACTCGAAATTATCCCTACAAAAGAAGGCCAAATAGTAATACGCGAAAAGCATCCCCAAGCCAATTGCCAACCCATCTCCTTACGCTTAGTGAAATATACAGTTAGCGGGACAACCTACATACTGGGCACCACGCTTTTTGATCAGCAAAAATACACCATTAAAGACCTCTCGGATGTCTATCATTCTCGATGGGGTATAGAAGAGCTTTACAAAATATCCAAACAATTGATGGAGATAGAAGACTTCCATGGTCAAAGTGAGCGCGGAATAAAACAGGAACTTTTTGCTCACTTTGTCTTGATTACCTTAACAAGAATTTTCGCAAATCACAGTGAGGATGGTTTCAACTTACAAAACCCAACTGATGAAGCACCGCAGATAAAAGTAAACTTTAAAAACAGCTTGATTACAGTGGCAAGAAATATTGAAGGCCTATTTCTTCAGCAAGCGATATTGGTAAACGAAGCCATCAATCATATCCTGGCGAGCATTTCTTCGTGCCGCCAGAAGCTTCGCCCCAACAGATCCTATGACCGACGATCCAGAAAGCCCATAGGGAAATGGAAGCCCCCCAAACCGGCTAAACCTATTGGGGGAGCGCCCTCCATCACGATTTAGTAACTGAGTGGGAGCTTAACAATATCTCAGAGCGACAATCTCTTAAGTGAATGGGCTGTTTTGTTAAGTGAATGCCATTGAGAGGGAGGGGGTTGTTTTAGCTAACTCAAACAACACTCAGTAAAGACAGCTATAACTGGTAGCCTGTATTTTAATTTCTAGCCCGAAAGTGCTTGAAGGATTTGTCTGTAGTTGTCGAAGCGCAGGGAGGTGATATCGCCGTCTTTAACCGCTTTTAATATTGCGCAGCCGGGCTCCTTATCGTGGTTGCAGTCACGAAATTTACACAGGCCAACAAAGGGCGTGAATTCCTTAAAGCCATCAATGAGCTCGTCGGGTTTTAAATGCCACAATCCAAATTCTCGAATACCGGGGGAATCTATCAGTTCACCACCCCCAGGCAAATGAAATAATCGAGCAGATGTGGTTGTGTGAATGCCCAAACCTGAGTTTTCTGAAACTTCGCCAATTTTGAGCTCTGTTCCCGGCAGTAAGCTGTTCACTAGAGATGACTTACCGACTCCTGATTGCCCCACAAAAACGCTTATACGTTGGTCCAGCAAGCTTTGTAATTCGTTGAGACCTTGGTGCTTTTTGGTAGATGAGGTGAGTACGGTATAGCCGATGTCTCTGTATCGCTGGATCATTGGGATAAGATGCTGCTCATCCTCGTCAATCAAGTCATATTTATTGAGTAGTAATATAGGTTCAATCTGGCTGAGCTCTACAGCGACTAAGTAACGATCTAACAGAGCCGATGATGCTTTAGGTAATGGTGAAAAAACGACTATTATCTGATCTATATTGGCGGCAATTGGTTTTAATTTACCGCGAGTGTCAGGGCGATTTAACACTGAATGCCTGGGGAGAGAGGCCACAATGATGCCGGTAAATTCCTTTCCAGCACGCCAAACTACGCGATCTCCAGTGACTAGGCCCTCGATATTTGCTCTCAAGTGGCAACGAAATATAACCCCTTTTTGATGGTCATTCAGGCATTCAATATCCAATTGGGAGCCGTAATGGGTGATAACGAGGCCTTCTTGTTCCGGCCCTAAATCACCACCGGTTATCAGGCGATCTTGTTTCTCCTGCTGTTTACGCATTCTTTCAGTGCGTTCATTTTGAATTTTTTTGACACGCCAAGATTGTTTGCGTGTTAGTTTGCGTTTCGCCATTGTTCTATATCGTAGCCTTGAAAGATTAAAGTTCCAAAATCTTACAGCTTTCTAGGGGAATATGGTTACAATTAATAAAAAGAAATTGCCGGAGCCTGATGAATGTCTGATAAAAACAAGAATTTAATCTGGATTGATTTGGAAATGACGGGTTTAGATCCCGACAACGATCTGATTATTGAGATCGCAACCATCATCACTGACTCTAAGTTGAATATCTTAGCCGAAGGCCCCGTTTTTGCTATTCATCAAAAAGATCGTATCCTCAATGATATGGATGAATGGAATACTCGACAGCATAATCAATCGGGGTTAGTGGAGCGAATTCGTAAAAGTAAAGTGGACGAAGCTGAGGCGGAAGCGAAAACCATTGAATTCTTAAAAAAGTATATAAATCCGAATAAATCACCCATGTGTGGTAACAGTATTTGTCAGGATCGTCGGTTCTTGTACCGATACATGCCAGAACTTGAGAAGTATTTTCACTATCGCAATCTTGATGTCAGCTCGATAAAGGAGTTAGCGGCTCGTTGGTGGCCCGAGTTACTGCGGGGGATGACTAAAAAAGGTGCTCACCTTGCACTGGATGACGTCCGAGATTCTATCGTTGAATTACGTTATTACCGCGAACATTTCTTTAACTTGCCCGACGAAGATGAGTACTAGAAAACGGCCTCCGTTCATTTCGCTATATTGCAGCTTCATTCTTCTTTAGGTCTTGTTGTGCCAAAGCCCAATCAATATGCTCTTGTACCATCGCCAATGTTGATGGTCTTTTGTTTGCTAACACTTTTATGATGTTTTCATCATAAGGGGCATTGCCTAGTCCGATAGCGAGATTACGTAGCCAGCGCTGGTAGCCGATGCGCCTAATGGCGGAGCCTTCTGTGTTTTTTAAGAACTGCTGCTCGCTCCATTCAAATAACGCGATCAAATCAGTCTGATCGAGTTGATGCCGGGGAGCGAAATCATCCTCTTTTGAATGTTGTGCGTAGCGATTCCAAGGGCAAAATAGTTGGCAATCATCGCAACCGAAAACTCTATTGCCCATGGGGGATCTTAGCTCCACAGGGATCGCTTCTTTTAACTCTATGGTCAAGTAGGATATGCAAAGGCGAGAGTCTAATTTGTAAGGACCGACAATTGCTTTTGTTGGGCAGCAATCAATGCAGGCGGTACAACTGCCGCAATGAGCGCTGGTGGGTGCGTCAATGGGCAAGGGCAGATCTGTTAAAATCTCTCCCAGAAAAAACCAAGAACCAGCCTGGCGATTGAGTAATAAGGTATGTTTTCCTATCCAGCCTAGGCCGGCTTTTTCCGCTAATGCTTTCTCTAGCACTGGCGCACTATCAACGAAAGCGCGATAAGATTGGGTGGTGGCATGATCGGCTATTTTTTTGGCGAGTGTGCCGAGGCGCTTGCGCATTAATTTATGATAATCTCGCCCCAGTGCGTAACGAGAGACATAGGCTTTGGAGGGCGTATTCAATATTTCGATTCTATCGGTGTTGGCGGCCAAATAATCCATTCTTGCTGATATAACGCGAACGGAGCCTTCTTGCAGTTCAGTGGGGCGGCGGCGTAGAGCAGAGTGGCGTTTCATATACGTCATCTCACCGTGGAAGTCATTTTCTAGCCACTGCTGCAAATATTGCTCATGGGCAGACAGATCAAGGTCTGCAATGCCTATCTGCTGGAATCCCAATTGTTGGCCCCAGCTCTTAATTTGTTTACTTAAAAGTATTAAATCTTCGGTCATTTGAGTTATTTTAGGTTAAAAGATAAACGCATAATCCCTTGAATGTACTCTTTTGTCGAGAAAAGGATTCTGATTGCTAAAATTAGGTTCATTTGCCTAATAGTTATCATTATAAGACCGTCTATGGGATGGTTTAATTATATATTCAATTAGTAAGGTGAAATCTCATGGACCCCTCAATTTCATTCGATATTGTGAAGTCTAAGCTTGGTTCTTTGCAGGGCATTGCAAAAGAGTACTTGCCTACCCGCTTATATTCGGCTGATCAGACTCGACAGTTAGATCGATGTGCCATCGATCAGTATAGGATGCCCGGCATAGATTTGATGAAAAAAGCAGGCAGTGCCGCTTTTGAGCAGCTTCAGCAGCGCTGGCCACTGTGCAAACGCATTATCGTTTTTTGTGGTACAGGGAATAATGGTGGTGATGGGTACGTGCTGGCGATGTTAGCTTGCAAGTTGGGGTTTGAAGTCAAAATTTATCAGGTAGGTGATACAAAAAAATTGAAGGGGGATGCGCTGATTGTTTATCAAGAATGTTTGCAAGAGGCCATATCCCAGGAGGCTTATGACCATCAACCTTTGGATGGGGATATATTAGTTGATGGACTATTAGGAACAGGTCTAAATAGTGAGATTAGCAGTGAATTTGAGGTGGCGGTTAATGCAATAAACAAAGCCGCGATTCCCTGTTTGTCCTTAGATATTCCCACTGGATTGTCTGCTGATACGGGGAAAATTTTAGGTGTAGCCGTTAAGGCCGCATGTACCGTCACTTTTATCGCTTGCAAGCAAGGCTTACTCACCGGGGAAGGGCCAGAATATACCGGCGAATTAATATTTAACGACCTTGGTGTGCCTGGAGAAATCTACCAGCAGATTCCAAGCGACGTTCACCGAGTTTGTTTGGTGGACCTAAAAAAAGCATTACCTCAACGCAAGAAAAGTGCTCATAAGGGAGCGTTTGGTCATGTATTGGTTGTTGGGGGCGATTACGGAATGGCGGGTGCAGTGATCATGGCGGCAGAATCCGCTGCAAGATGCGGTGCAGGTCTGGTTTCAGTGGCCACGCATCAAGAACATGTTTCATCGGTTATTACTCGTTGCCCAGAGCTAATGTGCCATGGTGTTGAATGTGATACTGATTTGGAGCCNNTGCTTGCCAAGGCCGATGTGGTCGTTGTNGGGCCAGGCTTGGGCTCCTCGCTCTGGTCTGAAGANCTATTGAATGTCATCATGCAATNGCAGTTGCCTGTGGTGCTGGATGCNGATGGATTGAATCTGTTNTCCGCAGGTAAACTGAGAGGCTACGGCCAACAGGCACGGTATGATAATTGGGTGCTGACACCGCATCCAGGTGAAGCGGCGCGATTACTGGGCGTAGAGATTGAGGCTATCCAAGAGGACCGTTTTAAAACCGTTAAAGCCATGCAGAATTTGTACGGCGGAGCTATCGTGCTCAAGGGAGCCGGCACTCTGATTTGTTCGGGGGAGGGGAATAAAGATGTTTCTCTTGCCTCGGTTGGCAATCCCGGCATGGCCAGTGGTGGCATGGGTGACGTGTTGAGCGGTATTATAGGTGCTCTGTTAGGACAAGGTTTGTCATTATCCGACGCAGCCCGATTGGGCCCGTTTATTCATGGTTTGGCCGCAGATATTGCCGTGATAAATGGGGGTGAGCGTGGTTTACTGGCCACTGATTTAATGCAGCCGCTAAGGCAGATTATCAATATAGTTTGAGCAGCATAGAATATAGAATGAAATCTAGACCCCATAATGACCAGGAGAGTATTGGTAACTCTGCCATCGAGAGTGGTTCAAACGTCCATGGTGAGAGTCAAGTGTCAGCTTGTGACGAGTTGGCTATGAAGGAGGCTGGTGAAAAGTTAGCCTTATCATTTGAAGGCGGTGAAATTATTTATTTGACCGGTTGTTTGGGGGCGGGGAAGACAACATTAACCGCTGGCATTTTGCGGGGGCTGGGGCACCCCGGTGCTGTAAAAAGTCCAACCTATACTCTGGTAGAGCCCTATGATTTAGAACGTTTTCAAGTTTATCATTTTGATCTCTATCGATTGGGAGATCCTGAAGAGCTGGAATATATCGGTATACGTGAATATACCGATCATAATGCCATTTGTATTCTTGAGTGGCCAGAGCGAGGTCTTGGATTTATACCGTCACCTGATCTAGTGATTAGAATTGAGATGGCGGCTGTAGGGAGAAGTCTTATCATGCAGGCCAAAACCCCTAAGGGAACGAGAATGGTTTCGAGGTAGGGCACTTTGGAACACCAGCCAAGTATTAGGCTAATATAATAATTAAGTTAAGTAAGAATCGACTCAATATGGCTCGAATATCAACCCCTTTTATACAAGCTAGTTTTTTACAAGCTACTTTCTTGCAAGCTACATGGGCATTCATTCTCCTTTGTATGGTGAGTGGAAGTCAGTTGAGCTATGCGACTACCGAAATCAAAGGCGTTCGTTTGTGGCGTGCGCCTGACAAAACCCGCTTAGTCTTTGATATGAGTGACGCAGCCGAGCACAAGCTGTTTACTTTGTCTTCGCCTAATCGTGTCGTTATTGATTTGAAAAACACCAAACTCACTGACCAGCTGGCTAACGTAAATTTAAAAGACAGTTTAATTAGCGGCATTCGAAATGGGGTACAAAATAAGACTGATTTACGGGTTGTTCTCGATCTTGATTACAAAGTGAAGCCCAAAAGTTTTGTCTTAAAACCGAATAAGCAATATGGCCATCGATTGGTGGTGGATTTGCAAACTATCAGTAAGGCCCCCATTAAAACCGTGCGTCCCTTGGAAGACAAAGGTTTTGGTACTCGCGAGGTTATTGTTGCCATCGATGCCGGGCACGGAGGAGAAGATCCTGGCGCCATTGGACCTAAAGGAGTGAAGGAGAAGGATATTGTTTTTCAAATAGCGCAACGCTTAAAACATCTAATGGAAAAGGAGCCTGGTATTCGGCCAATACTAACCCGCGAGGGGGATTATTATGTGAAATTAAAGCGCCGAAGACAAATTGCCAGAGAGATATATCGTGCAGATTTGATCGTGTCATTGCATGCAGATGCCTGGACGGATCATAAGGCACGGGGAGCATCTATCTATGTTCTATCTCGAAGCGGAGCCACCAGCACACGTGCTCGGTATTTGGCTGAGAAAGAAAACGCGGCAGATTTGATTGGTGGTGTTGAACTTGAAGATAAAGATGATGTATTGAAGTCGGTATTGGTAGATCTAGCATTGGAAGGCAGTATGGAACACAGCTTGGANGTAGGTAGTTTCATTTTAGGAGAGCTAGGTAAAGTGACGCGATTACACAAACGTCAGGTTGAGCAGGCCGGTTTTGTGGTGTTGAAATCGCCGGATATCCCTGGCATTTTGATTGAGTTAGGTTTTATCTCTAATCCCAAGGAGGAAAAAGCGTTTACTACCGCTGAGTATCAAAACAAACTATCCAAAGCAATTTTAAAAGGCGTGAAAAAATACTTTATGAAGCAGCCTCCGCCTGATACTTATTTTGCCAACTTACGTAATGGGGATCCTATTAGGCACCGAATCGCGCGAGGGGAAACACTGTCNGAAATTGCTTTGCGGTACCGCATATCTCCGAAGCGCCTTAAGCAATTTAACGCGATTAACGGCGATACCATTCGAGAAGGTCAAGTTTTACGAATTCCTAATTCCTAAAACGCTCTAATGAGGGCATTATCTTGATGAGGGGAGCATCAAATAAATGGGAAAAATTCAGTTACTTAGTCCAAGACTTGCTAACCAGATTGCTGCTGGNGAGGTAGTTGAGCGTCCCGCCTCGGTGGTAAAAGAGCTGCTGGAGAATTGTCTNGATGCNGGAGCGACCTGTATCGATATTGATGTGGAGCAGGGCGGAGTCAAGCTGATACGTGTTCGGGATAACGGAAATGGAATACCGAAAGAGGACCTTCCTTTAGCGTTGGACCGGCATGCTACTAGCAAAATTCATAATCTTGATGATTTAGAATGTGTCGCAAGTTTAGGCTTTCGNGGGGAGGCGTTGGCCAGTGTGGCGTCTGTGTCGCGTNTGTTGATGTCCTCTTCTGACGATACGGCGGGNGCAGGCTGGCAAGTGGAGTCTGAAGGTCGAGAGATGGAAGCGACTGTTACTGCGGTGGCCCATGGTCAAGGCACAACAGTGGAGGTTCGTGATCTGTTTTTTAATACTCCGGCACGACGAAAGTTTCTCAAAAAAGAGAAAACAGAATTTAATCATCTTGAGAAAGTGATAAAGAAACTGGCCTTAAGTCGTTTTGATGTGACCTTTAATTTAAGACACAATCAACGGGTTATATACAGTTTAAAGGCAGCGCATACTCAAGCAGAAAAAGAGCGGCGTATTGCGGCGTTATGCGGGGCTGCTTTTATGGAAAGTAGCGTTGTTGTGGAGCTGGACTTGGGCGAGTTAAAGCTGTGGGGCTGGGTTGGATTGCCTACATTTTCTCGCAGTCAGGCAGATTTGCAGTACTTTTATGTTAATGGCCGAGCTGTTAGGGATCGAGTCGCTTCCCACGCTGTACGTCAAGCCTATCGTGATGTTCTATACCATGACCGCCATCCTGCCTATTTGCTCTATTTTGATTTAGAGACAAGTGCTGTGGATGTTAATGTGCATCCTACAAAACACGAAGTACGGTTTCGTGATAGTCGCAGTGTGCATGATTTTTTATACCGATCTTTACACCGAGTTATTGCGGACATTCGGCCTGANAATCAGATTGAGAAATCCTTAGAGAAGACCGTTGAAGGTGTTGAAGGTGTTGAAGGTGTTGAAGGTGTTGAATATGAGGGCTCANCTGTTCAGAATCAANTGCATTTCCCCTTAAAANATAGAGTTAATTCTCATCGGGTGATGGAGCAAATGGCGGCTTACAACACCTTGCATCCAGATCCATCTGTTGAATTAGACCTACCCGTTGCTTTGGGCCAGTCTGTCCCCACAAACCAGCTCCAGCCCAACTTTTCCCCTGATATTAGTCCTCCCTTGGGGTTTGCTATTGCTCAGTTACATGGTGTTTATATTCTGGCGCAAAACCATGAAGGTTTAATTGTCGTTGATATGCATGCGGCTCATGAACGTATTACCTATGAAAGGATGAAACAAGGTTACCAGACACAAAGTATTACATCTCAGCCTTTGTTGGTGCCGGTCTCAATCGCCGTCAGTCAAAAAGAAGCCGATATTGCTGATGAGCATCCCATGGTTTTTGACGAGCTGGGGTTTCAGTTGGAAAGAATGGGGCCCGAAACGTTGGTGGTTCGGCAGATACCCGCAATCCTTCGAAAAGCGAATGTGGAACAGNTGGTCAGAGATGTGTTGTCAGATTTAGCAACCCATGATTCTAGTGACCGAATCAAAAACTATATTGATGGTATTTTAGCAACTATGGCGTGCCACGGGTCTATCCGTGCAAACCGCAGCTTAACCGTTCCAGAAATGAACGCATTGCTAAGAGATATGGAGCAAACAGAGCGCTCGGGTCAATGCAATCATGGTCGGCCCACCTGGGTTCAAATGTCTATGTTAGATCTCGATAAGTTGTTTATGCGTGGACAGTAGTGAAAAACCTCGTGCGGTGTTCTTGATGGGCCCTACTGCTTCTGGAAAATCGGCATTGGCCGCCGAGCTGGTTGATAAATACCCGTTTGATTTGATCAGTGTTGATTCCGCGCAAGTTTACCGGGGATTAGATATTGGAAGCGCCAAGCCGACACTTGCTGAATTAAAAAAAACGCCTCATCGCCTAATCGATATTAGAGACCCCTCCCAGGCCTATTCCGCAGCCGATTTTAGGGACGATGCGCTGGCGGAGATGGCAAAAATTGTTGCCAGCAATAAGATTCCCCTGCTGGTGGGTGGGACCATGCTCTACTTTAAGGTATTGCTCGAAGGGTTGAGTGACTTACCGAGCGCCGATCCGTTGGTGCGACAAAGGTTACTGCAAGAGTCGGAGGTGAAAGGTTGGCCCGCANTGCACAAGGATTTGGCGGCTATTGACGCAGAATCTGCCAACAGAATTCATCCCAATGATAGGCAGCGTGTACAGCGAGCACTAGANGTGTTCTACACCAGCGGGATGACCATGACGGAATGTCGCGAGCGTCAATCTTTAAACGGAAAAGGGCCATGGGGGAGCGAAACCATACNGAAATTCGATTATAATGTGACGAGTTTTGCCATTGTGNCTCCTGATCGATCAATATTGCACCGACGCATCGCTGCACGGTTTCATCTTATGCTGGAATCGGGACTAGTAGATGAGGTTCGTGTGTTATTTGATCGAGGGGATTTAACGCAAGATTTACCGGCTATTAAGGCCGTGGGGTATCGCCAGGTTTGGGATTGCCTTGCGGGAAAAATAGACTACGATGCAATGGTAGAGAAGGGAATTATCGCAACTAGGCAACTGGCGAAGCGTCAGTTAACATGGCTGCGAAGTTGGCCAGATGTAATCTGGCTAGATTCGGATGATGGCGATTTACTAGATACGGCCTTGAAAAGCCTGCCTTTTGCCACCATATGATATGCGAAACAAATGCTTGACCTTGTGCCAGCTTGGCCCTGAGACTGAAGGTTAGTTTTGCTCTCTGAGCTTGTTCTATTTACTGGAAGAGATTTTGTTTATTACAGTGCTGATTATTGCCCTATGGGCACCCATTTGTTATATAGGAGAACGACCATGTCAAAGGGGCACTCTTTACAAGACCCTTTTTTGAATGCACTTCGAAAGGAGCGTATCCCTGTTTCTATTTTTTTAGTCAACGGAATTAAGTTGCAAGGACAGGTAGAGTCATTTGATCAATACGTTGTATTGCTGAGAAATAATGTAAGCCAAATGGTGTATAAACATGCGATATCCACTGTCGTGCCGGCGAGAAACCCGAAACTGTCTGGTGAGGGTGGTGGTCAAGGCGGATCTGACACCCAACAGGGTGACGAGCAAGGTGAAACCATGGGCAATTATGGTAATAACTGAAACTACACCTGATTAAATGGGTTGTTGTTGATAGATTATATCTGGTTATCAATCGCAACCCTTTCAGTTTACGGGCCAAGACACGGTTTTGTGTGGAGCTGGCCCACACCCTCCCTTGTCCTCTTTTCAAGTTTCAATTTGTCATTAATGAGTACTAGCACCTATGTTGTTTTTTGAGCGAGCCGATACAGGCGAGAGGGCGGTACTGGTTCATATCGATTTTCCAGAATCTAGGGAGCGCGAAGACCCCCTCGAATTTGAATTGCTCGCTGTTTCGGCGGGTGCCGATCCTATTTGTGTTGTTACTGGCTCTCGCCGTGGGCCGGATCCCCGATACTTTGTGGGGACTGGCAAAGTTGAAGAGATAGCGGGCATTGTGCGCGATGAATGTGCCGAGTTAGTACTCTTTAATCACCGGTTGTCTCCCTCACAAGAGCGAAATCTTGAGAAGGTATTAGAATGTCGTGTGTTGGATCGCACAGGACTTATTCTTGATATTTTTGCTCAGCGTGCTCGGACCTTTGAGGGAAAGTTGCAAGTAGAGTTGGCTCAATTACAACATTTATCCACAAGGTTAGTGCGCAGATGGACGCATTTGGAACGACAAAAAGGAGGCATTGGTCTGCGGGGGCCGGGTGAAACACAATTAGAATCTGATCGACGAATGGTGCGAGATCGAATTAAAGCGATTACTCGCCGGTTAGACAAAGTACGCAAGCAGCGAAATCAGGGCCGCCGCTCTCGTCAGAGAGCCGATATTCCAACTTTATCCCTCGTGGGCTATACCAATGCAGGTAAATCCACTTTGTTTAATCATATGACAGGCTCTTGTGTTTATGCCGCTGACAAATTATTTGCGACACTTGATCCAACACTTCGACGGCTGCAAATTGCTGACGTCGGGCAAGTGGTACTAGCCGATACCGTAGGATTTATACGCCATTTACCGCACCAGGTGGTGGATGCTTTTCGTGCTACGCTAGAGGAGACTTGCGAGGCTGATCTATTGCTACACGTGATTGATGCCAGTGGCGAAGAGCGTGAAGACAACATAGTTGAAGTAGAATCCGTGCTAAAAGAAATTGAAGCGGATCAAATTCCTCGATTGGAAATTTATAACAAGATTGATTTATTGGAATTGAGCCCAAAAATAGAGAGAGATGAATTGGGTAAACCGGTTCGAGTCTGGGTGTCGGCGGCTAAAGAAGAAGGTCTTGAGTTAATATTCCAAGCTATTAGCGAGCTGTTGGTAGCACCCTTAGTTGAAAAAACGCTATGCTTAAGCCCGGATCAAGGACGGTTACGGTCGGCGTTCTATCAGCGACAAGCCGTCGTTAGCGAGAATTGCTCAGAAGGCGGGGACTTT
>JAESQG010000183.1 GCA_016765265.1 Pseudomonadales bacterium
ATGCGCACGTGAATGTCCTTCAGGTGCCATTACGGCTGGCCCAAAACGGATGTTTAATGGTTACGAAATTTGGAATCAGACAGTCAAAAATGTGCAACTTACCGCATTACCACCCAAGGGGGAGCTATGTGTGGGCGATGTATGAAGACCTGTCCGTGGAATTTGGAGGGGATATTTGCCGAAGCTCCATTTCGCTGGACCGCGATGCATGTACCGCAATTGGCAAGGCCGCTGGCAAAGCTTGACGATATGGTTGGCAATGGGGATCTCAACTGGACCAAAAAGTGGTGGTGGGATCTGGAACAACAGCCACATGGGGGCTATTCGCCAACCGAACACGAAGTCAATGCTCGCGAATTACAGCCGGAGCTTGATTTAAAATATGAAGACCAGACTTTGGCAGTTTATCCGGCTCCCTTAGCGCCGCATCCATATCCTTTTCCTGATCCAATGGACCGTGAAAAGGGCATTGAAGCCTATCAAAAGATGATTTCGGCTGAGGAATATATTGAGAGACTGGATGCTGGTGACAAGGATTTGCCAGTGCATGTGTATAATGTGCCTGAAGGCGATGCGCCGGTAATCCGGGTGGAAGTTTCTCTGGCGGAATCCATGAGTGACGCAATTACCAAGTATGAATTGCGTTCGATTGATGGTTCTCCTTTGCCGGAATTTACCGCTGGAGCCCATATTGATATTGTGGTTGCACCGGAGTTTTTGCGTCAATACTCTCTTTCCGGAGACCCAGCTGATCGCAGCAAATATCAAATCGGTATTTTGCGAGAAGACGAAGGCAAGGGCGGTTCACTGCTATTGCACCGGATTTTTGAGAAAGGGCGCAAGATATTTATTTCTCGTCCCATCAACCATTTCCCATTGGACGAAAAGGCTGCCCGCACACTGTTATTTGGCGGTGGGATCGGGGTTACCCCATTGATTGCCATGGGGCATAGATTGCACAAAATCGGTGCGGATTTTGAATTGCATTATTCGATCAGCAATAAGGAAACCGCTGGATATCTTGACGATTTATCATCGGTCGCCTGGAAAGATAAGGTTCATTTGCACGTCAGTAGTGAGGGGACGCGTGCGGATATTGCGGGCTTGCTCGCGAAACCGGATGGGGACACCCATCTCTATACCTGTGGTTCTGATCGATATATGAATGCGATTGTTGAAGCAGCAGAGGGAGCCGGGTGGGGAGATGAAAACGTTCATCTTGAATATTTCTCCGTTCCTGAATTGCCGGAATATGAGAACTTTAATTTCTCAATACGCCTTGCAAAATCTGGAAAAATTATCCCTGTGAGACCGGCCTAACTGAAGTAAACGGAGTACCACACTACATAGATCGATTTCGAGAATTGATGCGCGCTGTTGTGCAAAAATCAGGAGAGACGGTATTCCGCTACTATCCGTTAAAATACGCCTGGGCTACCGACCGCACTTTTACGGCAGGCGGCAAGCAAGTCACCATCCCAGGTGTTGCTAGTATTTTGAAAGAGGTGATCTACGGAGCGAGCGGACCCTATAGAGATAACCAACAGACATCATCGCCTCACCAAAAGAAGCCTCACTTTGTGAGAACAAGACCGAATTCGGATTCATCAAATCGGCTTAAGTCAAACAAGTCGAGCACCGAGAATTACAGCAGCCCTATCATCGTTACATCAAACAGTAATACGAGGCAGTCACAAGCCAATATTGTTGCTGACCCACAACACAACGCGATCATAATCCGGGACACACCAGACCGAATACCTTTGTACGAAGACTTGTTGGCCTCACTCGATATTCCTACCAAGATAATTGAAATTGAGGCCACTATCATTGACGTTAATATCGACAAATTAAAACAAGCGGGCGTGGAATGGAGATACGGAAAAGACAATAAAGAAGCAATGTTCGCCAATCCTAATTCAAAAACCGATTTCCTGAATGCCCTAGGCGCTGGATCAGTAGCAAATCTTAACCAAATTCCTGGGTTTCAATTGGGTGCTATCATTGGCGATCGCAAGCGATTTATCACTCGCGTGAATATGCTAGAAAGTCAGGGCGTACTATCGGTTTCTTCGCGGCCAAGAGTAGCCACATTAAATAATCTAGAAGCCGTCATTGAAAGCAGTCGCTCTTTATTTGTGCCTGTTAGTGGGGCATATGATGCCGAGCTATTTGAGATATTTTCAGGCACAGTACTCAAGGTCACCCCACATGTAATAGAAACAGAAACAGGCACACAAATTCGGTTAATCGTCTCTGTTGAGGACGGTAGCGTTGATACTACGGGCATTAACGGTAATCCTGTTTCTACTCGAAATGCGGTCAGCACACAAGCGATGATTCAAGCCGGGCACAGTCTACTACTAGGCGGGCTGGTACGTGAGCAACAGATATCACAACAACATAAGGTGCCTCTACTGGGCGACATCCCCTTGCTAGGCCGATTATTTAAAAGTAAATCTACCACCTCCATTCATACAGAACGATTATTTTTGATATCTCCCCGCCTACTCTCTCCGAACGGGTCCGAACAACACTTATCAAATTTGCCGGGTCCCGCTGGTGCCATGGCGATGAAAACATTAAAACAACAAAGAAATCTAATGGATTGCGAGGAAAACTGTAATGAAGTCTATGACGTCAAAGCGATCCATCAGTTCTGATCGCTTTAATAAAATGCTAACAAACCAGTCGCTATCATTAATGGTAGTGACTGGGCAGCATAGCAAGGCATCGCTGTCACTGAAAGACCGCGACTTGATTTATATCGGCAGCAACTTGAACTGTGACGTCGTACTAACAGATAGTGGCGTCGCCCCAACACATTTTTTGATTAGTCGTATTGGAGGTGCATTGTGTCTTCGAGCCATTGACGCCGATTTAACGGTAAATGGGGAGCCCGTACCAATATCCCATAGCCGCTACATTACGGTTAATGATCAGATAGAGCTTGGTCATTCATCTGTCACGCTAGTCACTGATGAAGACGATATTGATCCAGGCGCTATTGATCCGGGCACTATTGATCCGGGCACTATTGATAAGAATAACGACCACTCCAAGCCTCATTTTACTCTCGTCACACCAATAGCGGTAAGCGACACTAGAATCGAGGATTTTTCAGCGCGAAGACCCAAAATAAAAAAACAAAAAAGGCACAACCTTAACCCACGCTCCGGAGTGGTAGCGTTGAGCATTTGTCTTATCGCTACCGGTACGGTGTTGGGTGCAACATTTATTTTTCCTACAAATAATGTTGAGTTAAAGCAGGCACTCAATCAATCCACCTTAGCCATCGAAAAAGAAGACCGGAACGTCGATGGTTTAAATCCGGAGAAATTACACCCTGAGATCAAAACAGCGATAACCGGTCATCACCTTGCAACTAAAGACATTGATGCCAATAAACGCCTCGCTAAGAATGTACAGGAAATTCTCAGACTCTCGGGAATAAGTGCCGCCGCTGAGTTAATCGAAGAGGGCACCGTTCAAATAACAGGGCATTTCGGCTCGGGCAATTCCTCCACCTCAGTAATTGAATCTAGGGCAATAAGAGAAATAAAGGGGCTAGACAAAATCATTCAAGTCAACTTAGACGCTGAGCCCAAGGCTGAGGAGTTACCGCGTACTGACAAGTACTTACTACATACGGTGAAAGGCAATGACCCTTACGCTATAAGCAAAGATGGTTCCCGCTATTACATCGGCTCACAACTTCCGGGNGGTGCGACACTAACAGCCATCGAAAACGATGAGCTGGTTATCACCACCTCAACAGGTCAACAACGAGTAACNGGTGCTAATGCGTTGTTGATAAATTANTACTTAGAGCACCTATTAACAACAAACCTAGAAAAGAGAGA
Source organism: Pseudomonadales bacterium (assembly GCA_016765265.1). Lineage (GTDB taxonomy): Bacteria > Pseudomonadota > Gammaproteobacteria > Pseudomonadales > DC-out160 > DC-out160. The sequence continues at coordinate 3,864 of JAESQG010000183.1, forward strand.
ATAATTATGACCGAGATTAATACATCCAATCAAATTTTTTCATCTACTGACGCCGCCGCCGCAGGAGTCAATACGCCGGGTATCGCAGACGCTAAAGAAAAAAAGAATTGGTACGAAGCAATGGCAACGGCTTGGGGTGAAACACTCAACAATCAAGCAGATATCATTACAGATTTATCCGATCAAATCGGTAACCAAGGCCAAGATGACCCCAAGACAATGACACTGCTCACCGCGCAGAGTATGCGCATGGGTTTTATCGCTAGCAACGCTTCCACATCAACTTCTAGTGTAGGTAAAGCATTAGAAGCCTTAGCACGCAAAGGCTAACAGTGCACTAATATAGTTTTACAAAAAAATATAGGTAACAATTATGGTTGATGCTGTCATTACTCCCGTGGTGTTAGATCTTGCTACACAATCTCCCGCGCAAACACAGCCCCTAGGGCAAACCACCGTGTTCGATGTAGCGCATTTTAATAACATGGTTCAGAACAATAACCCGACTCAAATGACTACGCCCTCAGTCAGTAAAAAAGTCGAAGTTGCGCAGTCAGCGATGTCTCGAAATACTGGATTAGACGGGGTAGTGAATATGTTGAAGGCCCTCAATGGCAGCAGCGACCTCATTGGTACCGACGCTCTCAAAGTAGCATCGCCACACAAGGATCTAACACCTGGGGAAATGCTACAAATTACGGTTAAGACTCACGAATTTCTATTTCAAAGCGAAATGACTGCAAACGTAGCAAATAGAACTTCCGATGGGATACAACAACTATTCAAACAACAGTCATAGAAGTGAGGCAATTAATGATAACGCACGTGACAATGATATTTCAATTGGCAGCTGCTACTCGTACCCAAATCTGTAGGTCAGGGTTAATCTTCCTACTTGTGATTATGTTATCAGCCTGCAATGAGTCACCACTGTACTCCAAGCTCACAGAGCAACAGGCTAATGAAGTGGAAGCGGCTTTACTGTCTGCCAATATTGACGCTCATAAAGAGCCTGCGATAGATGGAGAGCATTGGGTCATTAGCGTCTCTAGAGAAGAATTCCCTCTCTCAATGTCCGTCCTAAAATCACTGGGGCTTCCACGCACCCCGAAAAAAACCATGGGAGAAATATTCGCTAAAAAAGGTTTCGTCTCTTCCCCCTTGGAAGAACGAGCTCGATACTTACACGCACTGTCAGAGGAGTTTTCCACCACTTTAATGGAAATTGACGGCGTGGCCTCAGCTCGTGTGCATGTGGCACTTCCAGACTCTTCATTGTTAGAGGAGGACAAACGATCAGCATCGGTATCAGTGATCATCATTCAAGAGCCCGACGCTGATTTAACCTCTCATGAAACTGACATTAAAGCCATCATTACTGATGGGGTCGAAGGTCTCGATGATGTNAATAAAGTCACGGTAAAATTCTTCTCGCGAAAGCCNGTATTGTACTCGGGAGAATCCACCGGGAAACTCTATGACAACTCCTAATCCATGGCACATCACCAGTCACCAGCATTCAAATCTTCAGATTCGACTGGCATCCATAGCGTTGACGGATANTAATCCAAGCTGGATAACCCACATTGATGATANTTTGGNTGCCTTGGCCACTCAGACATTATTGGGACGTCGTTGGCTAGCTAACAAATTAAGTAAGAGGTTGACCTTATTCCAGCACTCACTACCAACGCAAATTAGTGAAAAGGATTTAGAGGGCCAAAACTGGCTTTTCACCCCTTTTTCACAACAGCATGAAATGCTGCTTGAGCTAGGCGCCACCACTTGTCATTACACTTTACGGTCGATAGTGTCACATGAAACCGTTACGCAACTACATCGGGTACTCGGTGAAAAGGGTTACCTTAGATTAATGCAGCACTCACCGAGTAATTTACCTACAAGAAACGCTAAGTTAATGATACCCGCCTCCGATGTACAGCTGCGAGTNCAATTCTANCGATATGCCTACATTGAACTAATGCATTACGCGCACNACAACTTCTCCCACGCCCCTACCCGCANTAAAATCGTAGAACGCATAGCCTTAGCTTTTCCCTTCAGTTGGTATACCGAGCTTAACCAGACTTCGATTTCAAGTTCAAGTTCAAGTTCAAGTTCAAGTTCAAGTTCAAGNTCAATACAACGCTCGCAGCTACAGGTTCAATTAAGTTCAGAAGAAATTTACTCATGTTTGCTTACTTATGANGCCATCGACCCANCAGAAGAAGAAGTTAAANGATACGAGGCTGCTATCAATGTCTAATTCTAGTCNATCTAATTCTAGTCAATTTAAACNCGATCAACATGAGCCCGATCAACATGAGCCAAGGGAAATCAGCACTTCTGTAATTGATCAACATCGATGGTCTCGGCACATTCAAGGCAGACGCATACCCCATACCAGCGTAGCAAACTTGGAACGACTCGATGATATAATTCGTCAAGCTAACGATTTATGGAAGCAGACTGAAGTAGATATCCAACATTTAAAATCCAANGCCTATCAAGAAGGCTTGATTCTCGGAAGAGCAGAAGCCTCTGCACAGATGGCGGAAACATTAGTTCACGCTCAAAACGAGGCGCAACAGTTTACAAGCCAATCGGATCAACGTCTCATTAGACTTGCCACAGCAATGATTAATCACATTTTACCAAACCTAGACCAAGGGCAACTTATCTCGGACCTTATTCTTAGCGCTATCAGCGCCTCTGGAGCAAACCGGTTTTTGCGTATAAAAGTCCATCCCTCTGCACTATCTGCTACTCAAACTAAATTAAAACTATTCAAACATTATTGTGCACCCGTCAATTCCATCACTATTATCGCAGACTCCAGTCTGACAGAATACGGATGCATTGTTGATTCAGAGATCGGCACCATACGCGCTGGATTAAAAGACCAACTGAACCTACTAGAAGATATTTTGTTAGAATCCAGTGTTTCGGTGGATACAGAGAAGTCATGATTAATCTGCCCGTAGAACCAGACCCCTTAATAAAAGTCATCCACCAGTCTAACACCTTAAAAAGCATAGGCAGGGTGGCTGAAGCCTATGGCACCTTAATTAAAGTCACCGGTATCTCTGCTCGCATCGGTGACCTTTGCAAACTAAAAGACCCAAAATCAGGTTACACTTTACTAGCAGAAACCATCGGTCTCTCAGGAGACTACACACTACTAACGCCCTTGGGNCCNCTGGAGGGTGTGTCCACCACGATGGAAGTCACCGTCTCTGAAGGCCGTGCCAGCTTACCGGTTGGTGATGCGCTGTTAGGAAGGGTCATTGATGCTCATGGAAAGGCTATTGATGGCGCGTCACAGCCTAAATGTGCAGACACNGCNCCGATATACCGAGAGTCTCCAGACCCAATGCAACGCCTGCCAGTGGACAAACCCTTGGTAACAGGCATACGTGCTATCGACTCTATGTTAACGGTAGGCCTGGGACAACGGGTGGGTGTCTTTGCCACTGCCGGTGGTGGCAAAAGTACCTTACTCGGAATGTTAGCGAGAGGCACTGAAGCAGATATCAATATCATTATCCTCGTGGGTGAAAGGGGCCGCGAAGTCAGCGAGTTTATCGAAGACAGTTTAGGCACAGAGGGGTTGAAAAAAAGTGTGGTCATCATCGCCACATCGGATAAACCGGCACTGGAACGCAGTCGTGCTGCTTACGTGGGGCACACCATAGCGGAATACTTTCGTGATCAAGGGAAACGGGTTCTGCTGCTAATGGACTCTGTCACTCGATACGCCCGCGCCTTGCGAGAAATCGGTCTCGCTTTGGGGGAACCGCCCGCTAGACGTGGATTTCCTCCTTCTGTATTTTCCAAATTACCACAACTCTTCGAACGTTCCGGTAACAATGAACGGGGATATATAACGGCTATTTATACCGTATTGGTTGAAGACGAAGAGGAGGATGACCCTATCGCAGAAGAGGTTCGCTCATTGCTAGACGGCCATATTGTCCTGACCCGACAGCTGGCCTCCTCTGGCCACTATCCTGCAATCGATATTCTCCGCAGCACTAGCCGAGTCATGACCCGTATCGTCAACACAGAACATATCACCGCTGCCGCCGAGCTAAGAAGGCGACTCGCAAAATACCGGGATATAGAATTACTGCTACAGCTTGGAGAATATGAGCCAGGCCATGATCTGGAAGCAGATATAGCCATTGCTTCCTATCAACCCATTCGTCAATTATTGGTACAAAGCACAAATGAGGTAAAATGCTTTGATAACACAGTGACTCAATTAAAAGACTTAGCCCAATGAACGCAAATCCTAATAGTGAACGTCAACTAAAAAAATTAGCGTCCATTCGCGAACAACGTGTTAAGAATGCTCGCTCGGAATGGATCTCTGCTCGACAAAAGCTAAATTGTACTCGTACAACACTTTCCCAAACCGAAGCAATGCTAGACAGCGCAAATAGCCTTCTCAGAGTAGAGCTAAAAAAAATACCGTCCAATTCCGTTAGCATTAAGACGCTTTGTCAACGAGAATGCTATAACGCAAGCCTTAGTGTAGAGATTAAATTAAAGGAGAACAAAATAGTATTAGCGAGAGAACAGGTAGAAATCGATATAGGACAGGTAGACGATGCCTTAAAAAATATTCGCCATCTTCAGTTAAAACAAGAAGCACTGAAGCTACCCTTGAAAAAATACCATCGTGCTAATATACAGCGGAAAAAACAACAAGAAGAAGCACTCAATGAAGACCTAAGCAATGCTCCTAGACAACGATTAGGTTCTATTGTAGGTTCTATTGTAGGTGCTATAACATGAGCACTAACATTAATAAATACATCAATAATCACATTATTAGCCAACACCATAACAAAACTACCCCTCTACACCTTCCCAGAGATCCTGACGACAAGACGGATAAAAAAAAGCTCACCAATAAAAGCGAAACCTTTAGAGCTTTATTACAAGATGAAGCTCCATTAAAAAAAACTACTGGAAAGGAAAAAGAAACGGTTCAGACTAATCCTGACAATATGGACTACGAACAAACCGAATTAAAATAAGGAATACCCCATCAACCTATCACAACAACCTGCATATCAAAGAGCATATCAAAGAGCACGCCAGTGATGAATCAGGACCGTCGATACTAATCGATCCGGCCTTACTCTTAAAATTTCAACAGCCAAACATTAACCCAACAGATAATGACACGAGCAGGACTTTAACTTTAGGTCATCAAAAACTGTTGGACCTGATAGCACGCCAGGTAAACAAGGCCTACTCAAACAAAATAATAACGGATGGAAAAAGCAAGCAGGTGGAAACCACACAAATGCTTATAAAATTGTCTAATGCCAGTTTACCTGACACAAGCCTGTTAATCACCCAGCAAAAAAGCGGAACCTGGTTATTGAAAACCACCTCCGCTCAATATCACACAATAAACCTCATCAAACATTTCGCACCAAAACTCATTGACCGGTTCAATAAGAATGGACTGGGCAAGCTAAAAGTGAAGACTACAATTAATGACTCAGCCCACTAACCAAAACTTTCCACCCCTTCCCAGTATTTTTCTTCAAGTTCTCGTTTGATTAGTTTTCCTGATAATTGACGGGGAAGTTCCTTTTTAAATTCAATAATTTTCG
>JAESQG010000184.1 GCA_016765265.1 Pseudomonadales bacterium
ATTAGATCAGATATTTCAAGAATTTTCACAAGCCGATAATTCAGTGACTCGTCGTTTCGGTGGAACTGGTTTAGGATTGGCGATAAGTAAAAAGTTGGCGACCTTAATGGGAGGTGATATCACCGTCGAGAGCCAAGTGGGGGTGGGTTCCCAATTTGCGTTCAGTGTCCCATTATCTACCTGTAAAGCCGATAGTGGAATCACATCCGAATCCACTTTGAAAAGTCTTACGCGTGACTATGACAAGCATGTACTTTTAGTTGAAGATAATCAGACGAATTTAATAGTAGGTAAAAAGATATTGGAACGATTGGGCATCAAGGTCGATGCGGCTGTGAACGGTGTACAGGCCATTGAACGGGTACTCAATTTTGATTACGACCTAGTGCTGATGGATGTTCAAATGCCGACAATGGATGGCTTGGAAGCCACCCGATGTATTCGTAATGATAAAACCTTGAAGCAGCCGTATATTATTGCGCTCACCGCTAATGCACTAGAGGAAGATCGACGTTGTTGTATGGACTCGGGGATGAATGGTTTCGTGAGCAAACCAATGCGACTGAATAATTTGATAAAAGAACTGGATTTGGTATTTGCGGAGTGATTCTATTATTCTAAATGAGATAAAGCTTGTTCGTTCAGTTTAGTCTTTTATACCTAGCCCTTAAACCCTGTTCCTTAAACCTGGGCCATTGAATTGCCTTGATCGCGCAAGAGTATTACTTGCTGGTTTAGCGATACAATATTTCTTGCTAGACTTTCTAGAAGATTGACGCAGATATTGGGGTGGGTTTGCATTAGTGTTTTAAATTGATCTCGGGGAACAACTAGAACGGTACAGCGTTCGGTAGCGATAACGGTGGCTGAACGGGGGCTGTTGGTTAATAAGGACATGGCCCCGAAAATTTCTTCTTCTAGTACCTCCCCTACCTTGACACCATTGACCATCACCTTGGCATGGCCATCAACAATGGCATAGACTTCGGTAGCAGGTTCACCCTCGCTGATTATAACGTCATCTTTATTGTAATGCTCAAATCCTAAAGCGGCCTTGTTTTCTTTTTGTGGGTTCAGACTGTAGAGAATGATAAGTTTGTTGAGATTACTCGCTTGCCATTTATTCCAAAGTTCAAGCGCTGCTTCGGACTCCTTGATGACCTTTTCTAAGTCAGTGTAAAGATAGGCTTGTAATTCAACAAATTGATCAGTGAAATAACGACTCTCGGTACGACCGTAGCGGGGAAGTAGGCCTATCATATCGCCTTGGTCAAAGTGGAATAGAGTATTGCCCTGTTGCTCGAAACAGACGCATCCATCGATAACCGTATAAAAGCGATCTTGCGGCCAGTGGGTACCGAATAAATCACCCACCTCTGCGTACTCCTTTGGCTCTGCCAAGGGGGTCAAGAATTGAAGAAGCTGTTGGCAAATATCCTTGCTTTTGAGATCCATTTCTTCAAATGATTCGGAATAGTCAGTTTCAATATACATCGTCTTACCTGCCGGTACTTGGTCTATTAAAGTGTAGTCAAAGACCGATAGATAATCTGTGTGCTCGGCGCTAAGTTCTCGTACTTGGTGTGTAATTGTGTGACACGGTACTCGAAAAAATAAAGTTAAAAAAGGGTGGTTTTAAACTAATTACAGCGTTGAAAACGTATAAAAAAGGCCTGTGATTTCCGGTTTTCCCTGTCAAAAGTGTATAAGGTTGATAACTTTTGTGTGGATTAAGTATATATAGAGTGTCTTGTTATGGACTAAGTATTGTGTATCAACTGATTGATTAATAACTATATTAGTGCATTTTAGAGCAAGTAAAGGGTTAAGTAATTTGAATATAATCAATGATATGTAGTTTTTTTAAGCATTATCGTAGTTGCATGGCCGCTATAAAGTGTGTAACTTTCGTCAATGTCCACGGATAGTGACGAAGTATAGCGAAAGGGATGATGCCCATCAGGAATAGGCAGTTTCATAGAAAATAAACGATGGTAATGCTCCATATTCCCGAATCTAAATAGCTAATCACAACGTTTTTAATAAACGGAGAAGTAACTATGGTGGCAAGTGTTGACTACATGAAATCCCAATCCACACCACGTAACGTAACGCCTGAAGATCATAGCTTAATTGCCAGAAAAGCAGAGTTCAATTTTAATGCGGATATCCCTAGAAATTGGCAAGGTGAGTATTACACCACGCGTTTTTTCGATGCATTGCAGCTGGCTTTTCCCGACGGCGAACGTATGTTTATAAAGTCTATCCGAAACTATCGAGATGAAATTAAAGATCCGGAGTTGTTAGAGCAAGTCAAGAAATTCAATTACCAAGAAGGTCAACATAGCATAGGCCATAATGGATTTAACGATTTGTTGATGGATCAAGACATAAACGCAGATATAATGTATAAGGTCGTTTCAAAGGCCATTAAAACGGCAGAGAAAGTGGTACCGAGAAAATTTCTGTTAGCGACAACGGTGGCGGCGGAGCACTTTACCGCGACCTTAGCAGAAGATGTCTATAACTCCGATTTTGAAATATTTGAAAACTCAGATCCTACTATTTCAGCATTGTACGCTTGGCACGCGCTTGAAGAGGCTGAACATAAATCAGTAGCATGGGATGTTTTTCATGAAGTTGCCGACGGCGATTATCTGACAAGAGTTATGGCTATGGTGGCCATAGTGCCTATCTTAGGAGCTTATATGGCAGTGGCTATGCCCATAATGCTTGCTGCAGATAAGAAATTGATGGATACCTCTGAAATAAAGAAGGGTTATCAGCGTTTTCTGGGCAAGAAGGGCATGTTCCGGCGTATTGGACCCTCGATAATGGATTATTTCAAGCCGAGCTTTCACCCCTGGTCAACAGGGCATCCAAAGCATTTTCATGAGTGGAAAGATGAGTACGCAAAATCTAACGATATGACAAAAGCTTATGCCCACGTGAAAAAACTAATTGAAGCAGCTGCCTAAGTTAAACTAGCTTATATTAGCGTTTTGAATACATGCCCAATATATTATATTGGGCATGTTTGTTTTCCGAGACCGATTAAGAAAATTGTTCCATGATCCGAGGTTCCAGCTCTTCATCAAACTGATATTCATTTCAATATCTGCCCTGCTAGTTCAAAGGTATATCCTTTAAACAAATTCCTGTATTTTAAGTACCGTCTTTTTTAGCTCTCCAGGGCTCAAACGCTTGGGGTATATTATGCTATAAACACTTTTTCTCCGAGATCCCATGGGCCTAGTTTCCATATCCATACCCATTCAATTTATGAGTACAAAATGCAGCATCGTGTAAGCAAACCATCCATCATTATTAATGACGTTATTCTTATTTGCATAATGGCTGTCTTAGCAGGCTGTGGGTTAATTTACGAGTACCTATTATCCCATTATGCCGGCCGAGTATTGGGCTCCATGGAGTCCGCGATTTATTCCATCATCGGGATTATGATTGTATCCATGGGTTGTGGATCATTTTTCGCCCGCCGATTTGTTCGTTGTTTTACAGTTTTTGCTTGGCTAGAAGTGAGTGTTGCTCTGCTGGGTGCTACTACTATTTTGATTATTTCTGCATTGATTGGTTACAGCCATTTGTTACCTCAGGTGGTTGCTGATCATTACAATATCCCAGTTAACCTCACCTTTTCAGAGGGTGCCACTTCTGTGCTTGTTAAGGCGAGTATGCTCCTGCCCTATTTGTTTGGTTTTTTTCTTGGGTTTTTATTGGGGATGGAGATTCCATTGATGGCTCGGATTCGCGAGCATTATTATGGGCAAAGCATACAGCACAATACGGGGACTATTTATGGCGCAGATTATATTGGTGCTGGAGTGGGAGCTGCACTATGGGTTTTGTTAATGCTAAAGCTAGAAATAAACCAGGCGGCGGCGTTAACTGCCTCTCTTAACGCTGTGGTGGGTTTAGTTTTTATTTTTCGTTTCCGTGAATTTATTGAAGGCATGAAAAAATTAATTATTGCCCATATGTTTCTGGCGCTAATGGTTGTTCTTGTGTACGCCTATGGAGGGCAGTGGCAAGCGAGAATGGAGAATATGCTTTATCTCGATGAGGTCGTTTATCAGCAGCATACCGAGCATCAGAATCTGGTTTTTACGCGCCATTCCGTTACAGCCTTCCAGCCGGATATTGTTGATTTTTATATAAACGGCAATTTACAATTTTCGTCCATGGACGAACATATTTATCACGAAATGCTGGTCCACCCAGCACTGATGGCATCGGCACGTACCAATAACGTGTTGGTGATTGGCGGTGGTGATGGGCTTGCATTAAGAGAAATTTTAAAGTGGCAACCAGAAAAAGTGATCTTAGTGGATCTCGATAAACAACTACTGAATTTGTTTCGACAGCCGGAATTAAAAATGTCAGATTCGCTAGCAAAACGAATTCGGCAAATTACTCAATCTAGCTTAAGCCACGATAATGTGACATTGATTGCTGAAGATGCTTTTCTTTATATTAATCAGCTTTTACGTCAGGGCCAACGTTTTGATGCTATTGTGGTGGATTTACCTGACCCTAGTCATCCAGATTTAAATAAACTCTATTCGGTAATTTTTTACTCAAAGCTAAAAACCTTATTAGCGGGCGATGGAGTGTTAGTGGTCCAAAGTAATTCTCCCTATCATGCGAAATCCGTTTTTATTTCTATTGGAAAAACGATCAAGGCCTCAGGATTTTCAGGTGTAGAACAATATCAACAAAATGTCCCTACCTTTGGTCAATGGGGTTGGACTATTGCGACGCCCCTGGCAATATCGCCTAGACAAAAAATAGTGCAAAGTGAACATCAATTACCAAAGGTAAGTTGGGTAACGCCCTCGTTGATCAATTCGGCTTTTGAATTCCCCGTTAATTTTTATCGGCACTATGATAAAATTGAAGTGAATCGAATGAATAGTTTGAACTTATATAATTATCACCAGCAAGCGTGGAGTAATCAGGGCGGGTATAGTCTTCAGCTTGGCAATGAATAGGTGAACAAAAATGACAGACCCTATCAATATATTTAATGAAAACTGGAACAAATCTAAATCCCTACAAGACCCTAATGCCCAATTTTGCTTTTTGGCAACGGCAACTAATAACCAGGGCGCAAGTTTACGCACATTAGTGCTGCGAGAAGTTAAGGATGATAAATTCCTTATTTTTATTAATAGTACTTCGCCAAAATGGCATGAACTTGAATCCTCAGAGCATTGCGAACTTCTGGTTTTTTGGCCCACATTGATGCAACAATATAGAATTCGAGGTCGGTATAATCCTGTGCCTGAAGAATTTATGAGAGCATGCTGGAACGATAAACCTTATGCTTCGAAATTAATTGATCATTTTTATTTCAGACATCAGGGGCAAAGCAGCACTATCCCCTCAAGAGAAGTGCTTACACAAGCCATCGAAGAGTTGAAATTAAAGTATCCGAAGAACGCAGAAGTTCCCTTCGTGCCTAGCGCTAAAGGAGTGGAAGTCGTGCCAACTTCGATAGAAGTATGGATCGGCGTCGATGAAGATAGGCTACATGATAGAGCGCTCTATACAAAAAGCGGAAGCGGCTGGGATAAGAAAATCTTAGTACCTTAACCTCCCGAAGCAAACACAGTTTTCGATCGGTTATTTGATTATATATATTTTACTTTACGAATATATTTTACTTTATGAATATATAGTGTTTGATGACTTAACCAAGTGCTAAGATATGTGTCTTTATGGTGCTGCGGTGAAAATAGCACGCTCACCGACCAATTTTACGGACCTCAATTTGAGTCCTTCCACTGAATGAGCTCTATCATGACAGATGATCGTACTCCCATATTGATTGGTGCAGGCCAACTAACCTTAAAGAAATTCAACAAAGATAGACCTGAGACGCCTTTGGATATCATCGTGGAGGCTGCTAGGCGCGCGGCGATTGATACCGGGTTGGGCAACAAATTATTTGCAGAAATTGATGTCATTGCATGTCCGTCAAGTATTTCCCCCCGTTGCAGTAACCTGCCTAAAGCGCTTGCTCAGCGACTCCAAGCGGAACCGAGTTCTCTAATTTATACCCATATTGGCGGCAATACACCGCAATGGTTGGTGGGACTCTATGCTGAAAAAATTGCAAATAATGAAGCAGAATTGGTGTTGCTTGCCAGCGGTGAAATGTTAAAGACGGCTAAAAGCAGTGGCGGTGGTTCACCAGGTGGAGATGATATGGAACCGCCAGAAACTATTGGCGATCCACGTTTTGGTTCCAATGATCGNGAAATGGCCCACGGGTTGATGATGCCGGTGAATATATACCCTCTATTTGAAAATGCATTACGTGTNCATTANGGTGAGACTATTGCTGAACATCAGCAGTCCATCGGCGACCTCTATGCTGACTTTAGTCAAGTGGCGGCCAAAAANCCTCANGCGTGGTTCCAAACACCACAGTCCGCCGAGGAGATTATCACTCCCACCGACCAGAACCGCTACATCGGTTTCCCNTATACCAAATACATGAANTCCATTNTTTCCGTTAATCAATCAGCAGCGGTGATNTTGACCTCCGTAGGCAATGCAAAGCGTTTAGGGATAGATGAAAGCCGTTGGGTCTATATTCACGGAGTAGGTGATGCCCATGATCATTGGTGGCCCACTGAGCGAAATGACTTTCATAGCTCTCCTGGTATTCGCGTAGCGGGTAGAGAGGCGCTGGAGATGGCAGGCTTAAACATTAATGATATTGATTATATTGATCTCTATAGTTGCTTTCCCAGTGCGGTACAAGTGGCGCGGGACGAGCTGGGTATTGCGAAAGATGATAAACGCCATTTAACAGTGACCGGCGGTTTACGTTTTAACGGGGGCCCAGGCAATAATTACCCTATGCACTCTATCGCTACGGTGATGGACTTAGTGCGGGATAATCCGGACACCTATGGTTTGATCACTGGGCTCGGGTGGCATATTACCAAGCATTCAGTTGGGATTTACAGCACGAAACCTACNGAAGGTTCTTGGAANCGCAAAGANCCTGCNATNTATCAGGCAGAAGTAGATGCAATGCCGGCTCCGGACTTTGCCGAAAAACCCAATGGCCCTGGCACAGTGGAAACTTACACAGTGCTGTATAGCGCCGCGGGAATACCTGAAAGAGGCGTCATTATAGGGCGATTGGAGGATGGACAGCGTTTTATTGCCAATACGCCAAATGACCCTGAAGGGCTAGAAATTATGACCCAAATGGAAATCATCGGTAAAAGAGGTAAAGTCTCATCGCTGAACGAGACATTGAATTTATTTGAGTTCGATTAACATACCTAAACCTCAAATCTAGGGGGTATAACTATATCACCAAGCGTTTGAGATTTAGGTGTGGCTGTCATTCAGTGTGAGAATAAAAGGAATCTCAGCTCCAAATTTTTTCGGCAAATTTTCGAATATCTTCTGCGAGCAATTCGGGTTGCTCAAGGGCGGCAAAATGACCTCCCTTCTCCATTACATTCCACTGTTGAATATTATAGGTCTTCTCTGCCCAAACACGGGGTGGGTGCATAATCTCTTGTGGAAACTTAGCGTAGGCCGTGGGCACATCAATGCGTTCAGCCATGCCCCCTTTTGGGTTACCGAAGACTTCGTAATAGAGCCGCATGGATGAGGTGATGCTTTGGGTAAACCAATATATAGAAATATCCGTGAGCAATTCGTCACGGCTTACAGCCCTTTCGATGTTGCCATCACAATCGGTCCAAGCATGAAATTTTTCCGTAATCCAGGCAGCGAGTCCCGCTGGGGAATCATTAAGTCCATAGCCCAGGGTTTGCGGTTTGGTGCCTTGAATTTTTTGGTAGCCGGTGCCTTTATCTTGAAACTCTTTACTGCGCATTAATCCCGCCATCTCATCACCATTGACGCCTTTCATGGGGTCTTCTTTTGGGGGTCTAGCGGCTAGCATATTGAGATGGATGCCTTTCACTGAATCAGGATACAGAGCACCAATCCAGCTGGTAATAATAGCGCCCCAATCCCCGCCTTGGGCCAAGTAGTTNTCGTAGCCCAACTTCGCCATCAACTGATTAAAAAGAGTNGCCATTTGTTTTGCATCACANCCCGGNAGTTTTGATGCGCTAGAAAACCCGTACCCTGGCAANGAAGGNCTGATGACGTCAAAACTGTAGGGCGTATCAATACCGCAAGATTTAGGGTCAGTCAGCATGGGAATTATTTTATAGAATTCCCACACAGAGCCTGGCCAACCGTGAGTGAGTAACAAGGGTATGCCATTGCCGTTCGCGGCTTTCTGATAAATAAAGTGGAGGTTAAAATCGTCTATTTCTGTTTTATAATGGTCAAACCGATTTAATATTTCCTGTTGTTGATACCAATCAAACTCCTTTTCCCAATAGGCACACAAGTCTTTAATGTAGTTTAATTCAGTGCCGTATTGCCAGGGGTCGCCCACTTGGTCGGGCCATCGAGTTTGACTTAGTCGCTGTTTTAAATCGTCCACCTGAGATTGATCAATGTCGATTACGAATTTTTTCATTTGATATCAGCCTTTAGTTATCCTTATTTATTGGAAAGGGTTTAAGACGCTGTACTTCCCCCGTCCACCATGTACACGCTACCTGTGCAAAAGCTCCCATCATCGCTACAGAGGAATGCCATGATATTGGCGACGTCCTCGGGAGACCCATACCGTTGGAGCGGAATGCCGGCTTGAAAACTTTGCTTAGCCTGATCCGCTGCGCCAGGTGCGACGGCCTCTTCCAAGGAACGCATCATGCGTGTGTCAACAGGGCTAGGGTTCACTGTGTTTACGCGAATATTGTCCGGTGCACCTTCCAGAGAGGCGGTGCGCATAATTCCGATAACGGCGTGCTTGCTGGTGACGTAAGCAGATAGACCGGGACTGCCAATGACGCCGGCAACAGATGAGGTGATGACAATACTACCGCCACCGCCTTGTTTCATCACAGGCATTACGTATTTCAATCCTAGCCAGACTCCTTTGACGTTAACCTCGATTACCTTATCGAAGACCTCAACGGGGTAATCCGTGATTGGATTGACGACGCCTTCTATACCTGCGTTATTTAGAAAACAATCAATACCACCATAACGAGATACTGCAGTGTCCACATAGGCTTTCACTTGTTCTGGCTGGGTTACATCTGCAACGCAGTAGCTGGCCTTGTCCGAGTTAATTTGTTTCGTCGCAGCTTGCAGTGCCCCCTCTTCGAGGTCAACTAACAAAACCTGAGCGCCTTCGTCGGCGAACAATTGGCCCGCAGCAAGACCAATGCCTCCGGCGCCTCCAGTAATGACCACCACTTTATCTGTAAATCGTGCCATTTGATTTTTCTCCTTTTGTTTATCCAATTGTTTGTTGATCTATAGTGTCGGTTGACCTAGTTTTTAATGTGCTTAGTAATAACAAACTCACCGGTTTTGAACAACTAAGAATCCCAATATCTGCCGCATAATGATGATGCTAGTATTTGAAGCTGACATCGTGCTTGCGGCCTTTTTTCGTTAAAAGGAACTATCTCTTGTTCGGGTGCATATTGAGCGTTTTCGGCGAGCAATATTTGATCGAAATATAAACTGTCCCAATTAGCCTTATAATGGTTTTGTTAGTTGAATTAACATATATACGATATTGTAAGGCATGTATATTTGAGTTGAATGGAGGTTGCAATAGAGGAATTCTGAAGGTAGGGTTGTGCGCTAGCTATAAGTATAGTCAACAACACAATGGAGTTGTACAGCATCGTTGGTTCATACTAATGAGTGTTTTAGATGAAAAAGATGAGGTAGGTTAATGAGTAAATATGAATGTATTGTGTGTGGTTTGATCTATGACGAGGCTGAAGGTTCGCCTGATGATGGTATTAAGCCGGGCACAAAGTGGGCCGATGTTCCCGATAGTTATTTATGCCCCGATTGTGGTGTTGGAAAAGAAGATTTTGAATTGCTTGAAGAGTCTGAGATTGAAGCAACTCCTCACCACGGTGAAAAAGAGATAGATTCTGAAGAAAAGCCGGTGATTATTATTGGCACCGGTATTGCGGGTTATTCTTTGGCTAAAGAATTTCGTAAAGGAGACAAAACCACTCCTCTAGTCATGATTACCAGTGATGATGGCCGTAACTATTCGAAACCAATGTTATCAACAGGATTCACTAAAAAGACCACGGCTGATGGTTTGGCTACATCCGATGCCGGTAGTATGGGTGATCATTTGCAGGCCTCAATCTGGACCATGACTAAGGTCACTAAGATAGATACCGATGCGCAAACCATTGAGTTAAATCATGTCACTGTATTACCCTACTGCAAACTGGTTTTGGCATGGGGAGCTGATGTTATTCGTCCGCCCTTGAAGGGTGATGGGCTTGATTTGGTGTATAGCATTAATGATCTCATGGATTACGGTGATTTTCGGAATTCACTTCAAGAAACCAACGCAAAGAAAATATTGATTATTGGTGGTGGGTTGATTGGCTCTGAATTTTCTAATGATTTGGCTAACGGCGGATTTGAGGTTGAAGCGGTTGACCCTCTAGGTTACAGCTTGCCTACCTTATTACCTGAGGTGGCTGGGAAAGCAGTTCAAGGAGCATTGGAAGGCTTAGGATGTAAGTTTCACTTCGGCAACTTGGTTACTGAAGTGAATAAAGGGGCGACTATGGGTATAGTGGCGACCTTAGATAACGGTGCAACCATTGAGGCTGACTTAGTTGTTTCTGCTGTCGGTGTTCGACCTAGAATCGAAATGGCGGCAGACGCGGGGATCGAAGTTAATCGAGGTATTAAAGCAAACCGCTTACTAGAAACTTCGGCTAAGGATGTCTACACCCTTGGCGACTGTGCTGAAGTTGAAGGTAATGTATTATTTTATGTTGCTCCTCTAATGGCTAGTGCGCGAGCCCTAGGAAAAACATTGAGNGGAACGCCCACGGAAGTTGANTATCCGGCNATGCCGGTCACGATTAAAACNCCTGCTTGTCCTGTNGTTGTNTCACCNGCTCCTCATGGNGCTGAAGGTGAATGGCAGATAAAAGAAGAGGGNNCAAANATCGTCGCNAAATTTGTCAATCCAAAAGGTGAGTTGATAGGTTTTGCTTTGACAGGCGAAGGTATCAAAGAGAAGTTAGCTTTACAGAAGTTGTTGCCTCCTATTATTGGCTAAGCTATTGCTGATCTTCAAAAAGCAGCTTACTTTAAGCTGCTTTTTCTATTCTGTTGCCGTATCGGCACACAAGGTGGATTGTTCCCATATATTGGGAGTGGGTGGGAGCTCGATAGTGATTTCTGGATCTAAGTCTCTGGGATCTGGCAGAGTGCAATCCGTTCCTATAGTAAATCGGATCACCGTTCTGGCATTTGATTTTGTTGTGATGTATCCCGTATAGGATTGGCTAGAATTACAAGCCGTGACTGAAACGGTCCAGTTGGTAGGGATTAGGCTGGATACTCCATTGTCGTAATAGACCACCTCGATTAAATAACTACCGTCTACAGGCTCGTCAGTATAAACAATATTCTCTGGACCAAAACCGAGAAGGTTATCGGCATCTAACGTGCCAGTGCTATCTGATGTAGGCTCGGCAAAATATATTTCCGTATCATCTGGCTCTGTTATATGGAGATCTAAATCCACAGCCGAAGGGTCTGTGGAGGATCCGGTGGTGATGCCTGTTGACCAAGTGAGACTGGTTTGGAAGGTGCCCGTACCCACAAATACAGCTGAAGTTGTCATAGTGGTGGCTGTGGTCCAGCGTGAAGCTTCGCCTATTTCATCCCAGGTGTCGAGGGAGTAGTCGGGTTCTGCGGTGTCATCTTGAACTAAAAATGCCGTTAAACTGAGGGAAGAAGAGACGACGACTTCACCCGGTGTAGTGCCTTGAATCAATGGCGTGGCCGAGTTGCCGCTTGAGGGGCCCGTTAAGTTAATAGTCACTCCACCAGCATCGGCAAATGTTTGAGCCACCGTAGCTTCATCGGCGGAAATTAATCCCTGCTGTGCTTTGATTGCAGCTACGGCGGCAGCAATATCGGCGGCATTAGGGTCTATAGGAATTAGGAAGTGTTCGTTGGTACCTGCAAATTGAACCAACACTGCTGAAATGTGATATCCCGTCGGCAAACCACTGGGGGTAATTAGTATGAAGCTTGATGAGTTGTCGGTGATAGTGACTGATGCGGGCGCTGCTAAAGTGCCCCCAGTTGGACTGCTGGGAGCGGGTATGTTAGCGCTAATTAATCGAGAATTCTCAAATGATATAGCCGAGGATAATGTGCCCACATTGGTTACCGGAGTGGCGCTGTTACCATCATAGGTAGTAAAGTTTATTTCAAACGGTGCTATGCCGTCGCCACAGACATCTCCGGTGTATTCGCTTTGCAGCGACTCTTCGTTGCATGAGACTAAAAAAACGCTTAGCAGTATTAAACAGTATTGCCTTACTACTTTGCCCATCATTTTAACCACCTGTCATTAGAGCATAAAAAGTTTTCAAAAACTAAATTGAAGCCCACCGGAATAGCTGTTGACGTCTACATCATCTACTTGGGAGAAATGTTCTACCCCTGACCAAATGGTAATGTGTGTTCCTAAATGTAAACCGAACCCGAATCCGACCCAGAAGCTTTTGCCACTTTTGTTACCCGTATCTATTTGCACACCGTTTAAAAAAAGCGTCGGTTCAGTGCGCCAAGCTAAAATACCCAGTTTCATATAAAGTGAAGAGAACTGACTTACGCGATTCACACCACGTAGCGCGATTGTGGCACCACTGATATCAAGACTATTATTAGCCGCTGTGTCGAATTCACCTAGATGAATAACACCGGCTTCAACCGATACCTGTTTAGAAACTTCGATTCCAGTATACAGATCCAGTCGCAGACCATTATCAAAGCCTTCAAAAAGAGGGTCCGATACACCACTGCCACCGCCTAAGTACCATTGTCTGTCATATGCTGGCCGGCTATTAGAAGGGTTTTCATAGGCGGGTCCACCATAACTGACGCTGGAAATCGCCATTATAAGAATGGTTAATACTGAAAAAACAAAATGTTTAATCCTGGTTAATTTTCCAAATACCACTTTCGAATTAATGCGTTCTGTTTTAGTCACAGGGACTCCCGCAGCGTTTATAAACAAATGATATTGCCTATAACAGCTCAAGATTAACAAATTAGCAAGGTTGCTTAGATATTAAGGATAGACAGGTTAAATTTATTTTCTAGCCCCCGATTAATACAGTGGGGCAACAACCCACGATGGCACCGCCGTGGGCGGAACTATCTCCCATTCGCGCTGCCGGTTTTTTTCCGATGAGTACGGTGGCACTGCCTAAGATAATGGAATCGGGAGGCCCTACGCAGATGGCGACGCTTCCCATTCCTGCTGCAGGCATTTTGCCCACCATCACGGTTGGACAGGATGGGGCGACTATAGGTCCCCCCACATGTGGTACGAGGGCAGTAAACATGGGGCAAACATGCATGTCGGTAATGCGAGCGGCTGGTTTTCCCATGACTATTTGCCTCCACCGCCGTTGGCGATATCGATACCTTGTTTAATGAGTTCCTTAAAAGCAACGTCCACGGATTCTTGAGCCGCCGCCGCAAGATTAACGGCGCCTGATACTGCTAGTGCATATTGAAAGGGGGGCGGGGGAATTTGCGCAACGGAATCATCGGCAATACTGCCGCTAGACCAATATGCGGCCAGCGCTGCCCAACTTGCAGATGATTTTAGTTTGTCTTTTTCGGCTATGTCCATACAGTTTTTTCTGAGTTCTTCCTTGGGTGCCCTGACCCAAGCCTCAGCCGCCAATAGTGCATCAGTATTGGCTTTTTCTGATGTATCTGTTTTTGCTGATTGGCAGGCCCACCAAACCGACTCTCGCTTTGGTAGAGCATGGGCGAGAAAGTTAACAGCCTCGCTGTAGAGTTCTGCATTTAACAGTGCCTTAACAAAATTAAAGGGGCTAATATCCTTTTCCAGATGAGGTGCAGCCTCCTCACCCATTTCGTAATGTTGGGTGATGTCGGCAGCTTTTTTTGCGGTGACTTTTTTTAGTTGGCTCATGATGTTAATGTGCCCATGAAAATAAGTTAAAGGGGGTAACCATTGTTTTGATTTTTGCTAACGAAAATTAATTAATCATTGTTATCCCACCTTGTACCTTGACCATGGCGCCGCCTTTCACTTCTGTCATTGCGCTGCCATCCAGTTTAACCATTGTACCCTTTATAGTAACTCCTGCAGGATCTAGCTTGATGCTGTTACCGCCCACTTTAATTGTGATACCCGCAGACTCAATTTTGATGCTGTTACCGCCCACCTTGAGCTCTATTGTTTGTTTACCTGTCAGTTTTATTTCTTTAGCGTCGAGTTTGGATGTAAAATCAATCTTGGTGGTATCATCCTTTCCTATTGTGGTTTCTCGAGAGCCTTTTGCTATTTCGTAGGTTTCATTTCCCTCATGAACAAAAATGCTGCGGTGTGACTTTATTTCTTGTGACTGTTCGCCTTCGATGTAGGATACATCGTCCTTCCCAATGTGGGTATCTCGAGAACCTTCCATAAGTGAAATATTATGATCACCTTTATCCAAAACGTGGTTTTGATTTCCCTCGGTTATGAATATTGAACGGTCTCCTTTTATTGTTTGTTCCTGTTTGCCGCCAATGGTCGCTTTCTCTAGATTTTTTACACGACGGACATAGTTTTTCTGTGCCTGAAGGTAAATCTCTTCGGCGTCTTTTTTGTCTTCGAATCGAAGTTCGTTAAAATCGGCGACTGCGCCTTGTTTAGTCGAGTGTGACTTAAATCCACTTTGCGACTTGGCTGCTGCATAGGGTGCTTGGTTGTCGCCATTGTAAACGCTGCCCATAATGATGGGGCGATCTGGGTCGCCATCAATAAAGCTGACCAGCACCTCATGACCAATACGTGGGGTAAAAAAAGCGCCCCATTTTTTTCCTGCCCAAGTTTGACTGACCCGAATCCAGCAAGAAGATTTGTCATCATTGACTCCATCTCTATCCCAATGAAATTGCACTTTCACCCGACCATGTTCGTCGGTATAAATTTCTTCTCCGCTAGGGCCCACAACGACAGCGGTTTGCATGCCGTGTATGAAAGGTTTTGGCGTTTTTGCAACGGGTCTTATGGCATTGCTTTTAGGGATACAGCTAAGGGTGTTTTGGTAGCTAGGCGTGCCTTGGCCCCCTATTATGTCAGCAGCAAAATGCACGGTTTTGGTGGCAAGGTAGTTGTCTTTGTCATCGGAGCAAGGGTGTTCGGTTACCTTAAATCGGCCACCGGCATAAAAAGTGGCGCAATTAGATTGTGCTTCCACCACATCATGCTGTGCTTCTTCCGCTTCCATGCGATACTTAGTGAGTGACTTTCCTTGGCTGGGTTCAACATATCCGCCTGGATAATCATAATGTTCAAGAGTCGCGTTAGAGGGCCATGTAACGATAGTCTTGGCTTCCGTTTTTAAGCCTTTGGTTGGTGCTAAAAAATCGTAGTCGTTTTGGCTCCATTTTCCTGAGGTGAAGTTGTAGTGTCGTTCCCAGCCAGAGATGTAGTTCTCGCCAGGCCGGTTGCCAAAGTCACAAATAACTTCAGCCTCTATGCATTGTTCAAAAGACTGATTGCTTTGAGTTAAGATAAGTTTGTGATTTTTTTGTTCGTGAATAAAATGATAACTGATACCTTCTTCTTCTAACAGTCTAGAAACGAACTGGAAATCGCTTTCAGAAAATTGAACGCAATAATCTCTCTTTTCACAAGTAATGGAGCGGAATTCAAATTGTTGAAATTCGTGTTGTTCAAAAATAGCAGTGATGATGTCTTTTGCACTTTGGTTTTGAAAAATTCGGCAATTGCTTGTGTGCTTTAAGAACCAGAGCCAAGGCACCATNTNAGCGCGGTAGNAACGGATACCNCTTTCGAATCGNCCTGCTATAAAGCGTGANATAAATCCGTTAATGTGTCGNGCTTTTNCATCTGTGCGGTTATGTATTTCTATGTCNGCAGCNGTGCCGACAATTTTNTCTGCCTNTAAGTTTGGNCTAGTAGAATATAATTCGAGATCAAAATGGAATAACTCGGAAATCTGTTCCTCTCCGTGCAAGCCATGAAGAATAAGCTCATCTTTGCCCAGCGCAGAGTCAAACCGCAATAATCTGTCGTCTTGAGTGATAATGGACATTAGGATTTCCGTTAATTGTTGTTNCAAGATGTCTTGGTTAATAAAATATTTTTCTTAGGCGAGGTGTTATTACGAGTGTGGTCATTAGATTCGATGGCAACGGGTTGAGAAGGACCGGACGGATAACTANTTAGTCACCCATCCTACTGATCGTCCTGTCATCCGTTTAACATGCCGTCTCTTAGCAAGGAGCACCTTTAACAAGATCGTAGCCAATTTTGTTTGAGCTGCCAGACTTGTTGGTAGCATCTGCAGCACAGTAATCCATAATGACTTTGGTGAAGCTGAGAGAAAGATTCTCTACCGGCTTGCCATCACCACCTGCAGAAACAGAGTAGCTGCTAACTAAGCAGTTTTCTAATGTGTACTTCATGTAGGTTTCGATTTTCTTAGCGCCAGTCTGAACAAATTCGATAACAACGTTTGAACCAGCGTCGCCAGAAACAGACTCTTTAAATAAACTAGGAGTTGAGTTATCCATAGGTTTGGAGATAGTGACTTCGCTAATGCTAGGACGACTTGCCTCACGGTTGGCGATGGCACCCGCTTCCATGGAAATCCCTCTTCCCACGCCCCAATTAAATGAGAACAAATCTATAAGGTCTTGATAGCCCTCAGCGGTGACGTTGCCTTTGATACGTTTTTTGTCGAAGTTCATGTAAATAGCCATGTGATATTTCCCTTTTTTTTACTGTTTTAGTGAGTGGTTGATGTGTTTAAGATTATTGGTTTAAAACTTTCTTTGGCAGCGAATGTTGTGTCTTGCCATGGGGATAAGTATTACAAACTCCACCTACTCTGAGAAGGGCTTGTAGCGTTAATTGCTGACGTTTTGTATGTGATATTTTGCACAAAAGAGGTAATCCTGTGCTTGCACAGGCATATCTTATCTATTTTTCGGGTTGTACAGCTAACAAAAAAGGAATTATTACCGTTATCGCTTTTGTTGCTTATTTGGGGTAGGTTCTAGACAGGGGTAGAAAAGCGTGAATAAAGCTACAGTAGGCTAAATAATGCTCCGCAATAGATCTCTTACGGTATCCGGCGCGAAGGGCTTATCACACAATGCTGAGAATCCGTCTTGTTCAATGGAGCCTAACCGAGCAGTATCGCTATCTGACGTGACCATCATAACGGGAACACTGGATTGGCTAGATTTATTTCGAATGTAGTCGACAAATTCNTTGCCATCCATATTNGGCATATGATAATCCGTAACAATCAAATCGAATGATTCCTCTTTCATGATTTCGACTGCTTTAAGGCCGTCAGTGGCTTCTATTATATTGGCTACCCCTAATGATCTCAGAACTCTTTTAATATAATTTCTGGCCATGACGCTATCATCTACTATCAGAATTTTAAAGTGTTCAATATCGAGCTCAATAGCATCATTTTCATCGGGCTCTATAAAATCGATTGAAGCGCAGAGCGCTCTTTTTAAGGCGCTGAATTCAAACGGCTTAGGCAGTATGGCCACAACACCCGCTTGTTTTACGGGGTCCAAAACATCATGGTTTTTCTCGCTGGAAATCAGTATGAAGGGTATCGCTGCAAATTTAGAGTGATTGCGTATGATCGTTACCAGATCGGTACCCGTGCCATGTTCAAAGTACATAGCGCTGAGAACAAGGTCAGGGGTAAAGTCCTCCATCGAGAGCAGTGCACGACTAACCGAGGTCACAATTTCAATATTGCCGATTCCAGCCTGACTTAGGGTAGAGGAGATGGCTTTACCTTGAGTGGGAGAAGCCTCTACCAATAGGACCGATAGATCAGAAATAGATATTGTTGCCATTAAGATACACTACATTGGTTTTTCGTCATTTCGTTTGTCACTATAGTAATTTTGGACGACGGACCTTATATAGTAAAGGTGTGGTGTGTAATATATAAGCATTAAAGGCGCAGTAGTATTAGCTTGTTAATATTGAATAGTTCGAATTTAGTAATACAATTCAAGTGCCTAATATAGTTCTCTTATTTTTTGTTCCCTCTGCGTGGCTACTTACTGTGGGGCTTTGTGAGGGGGAAGTCGATTGTTCGCGTAGACTCTTAGAATCAGGAGTTTACGCGAATTCGTTGATCCGACTGAGGTTTCTAGGCTGAGAAAAGCTCTAGAGGCTAATTTATTTCATAGCCAAACTGACCTTCATCGGTGACATTGATATTGACATGAGAGATCGTCTGGTCTTCACCGATTCGTACTAAGCATAGGCTAGCTAATTCAGGCAACATGGTTTTATTGAGTATATTCTCGATATTACGCGCACCCGTATCCACTTCTTTGCAACGATCGACTATTTGATCCAGTACAGCATCGTCATAACTAAAGCTTGCGTCATAGTGTTTGCGCAGTCGTTTTTCAATACGGCGCATGTTGATGGCACAAATCTTCTTCAACTCTTGATCTCTTAAGGGGTAATAAGGGATCAACTGGGTTCTACCCAAGAAGGGGGCCTTGAAGAACTTTAACAATTCAGGCCGAAATTGATCCATTAATTCCTCTGGTGGTAGCAAGTCTTCGTGGGCAGCACAGATTTTACGGAGTTCTTCTTCGCCGGCATTGGAGGTCATGATAATGACTGTATTTTTAAAGTCTATATCGCGGCCTTCACCGTCTTTTATGGTGCCTTTGTCAAACAGGTTGTAAAAAACATCCTGTACGCCTGGGTGTGCTTTTTCCATTTCATCTAGAAGAATGATGCTATAAGGATTACGACGAACAGCTTCAGTGAGTACGCCTCCTTCACCGTAGCCAACATAGCCAGGTGGGGAACCTACCAACATCGATACTTTGTGTTCTTCTTTAAATTCTGACATGTTTATGGTCGTGACATTGTGCTCGCCGCCGTAAAGTGTGTCAGCTAGGGCTAAAGCTGTTTCGGTTTTGCCNACGCCACTAGAGCCAACCATAAGAAAAACACCAATGGGTTTGCGCGGGTCCGTCAAGCCAGCGCGAGATGTTTTGATATTTTGTGCGATGGCTGCCAGAGCGTGTGGTTGCCCGATAATGCGCTTTTCAAGTTGTTCTTTTAATCCCAAAATCGCGTCGATTTCGTTGCGAACCATTTTGCCCATGGGGATGCCGGTCCAATTGGCTACCACTTCGGCAATAGCTTGCGAATCTACAGCGGGCTGCATCAGTGGCGAATCGCCCTGCAGATCGGTAAGTTCTTTAGTAATGGCGGCCAATTGTTGGCGTTGTTCATCCCTCTCTGCATCAGTGAGGGGNGCGGGNGCTTCGGATGAGCTGGTGTCCGCGCTTGTGTCTGTAGTTGTATCGCTGGTTGTATTGCTAGCTGTATCGTCAGTTGAATCTGAATAGTCTCTTTCCAAGGTCTTGCGTAATTCCCTGATCTGGCTAATAAGATCTTTTTCCGTTTGCCATTGGCTATTGAGTTTTTCCAGTTCCAACTCATTGCCATTTTGTTGTTTCCCAAGCTCTTCGAGGCGATCCCCGAAAGTCCCTGTAGCGGCATTTTCTTTTTCGATAGCCTTNATGGTCGCGGCGGTTTCTCGGTGTTGGCGATTAAGATCCTCTATGAGCCCGGGAGTCGCACTTTGGCTCAATGCTACGCGCGCACAAGCGGTNTCNAGCAAGCTCACCGATTTGTCTGGTAGNTGCCGTCCAGCGATAAAACGATGTGATAAGTGAACAGAGGCGGTGATAGCNTCATCCAAAATGCGCACTTTNTGGTGTTTTTCTAATGACTTTGAAATGCCACGCATCATTTTTATGGCTTTGTCTTCATCGGGTTCATCGATTTTAACCACTTGAAAACGGCGCGTCAGTGCGGGGTCTCTTTCAAAGTATTTTTTGTATTCCGCCCAGGTAGTGGCGGCAAGGGTGCGTAATTCTCCCCGCGCGAGGGCTGGTTTGAGCAAGTTTGCCGCATCACCCTGACCTTCTTTTCCGCCAGCGCCAATCATGGTATGGGCTTCATCAATGAAAAGAATAATGGATTGAGGTGATGATTTAACTTCACTAATAACCGATTTAAGTCGATTTTCAAATTCACCTTTAATGCTGGCTCCCGCTTGCAATAAGCCCAGGTCCAAGGTGCGGATCACGACATTTTTTAAGGGTTCGGGTACATCGTCCGCTGCAATACGTAANGCAAAACCTTCGACTACGGCGGTTTTACCGACTCCGGCTTCACCGGTCATGATGGGGTTGTTTTGGCGACGACGAGTGAGGATGTCAATGATCTGGCGAATTTCTTGGTCTCGACCCAGTACCGGATCGATATGCCCTTCTTTAGCCCGTGCGGTTAGGTCAATTGTAAACTTATCTAATGCCGGTGTTGCACTGGGTTTTCCCGTGCCGCCTTCACCGCTAATGTTCGTACCGGCTGTGTCAGTAGTGGTGAAAGCGGTCTGAGCTGACTCCTCTGTACTGCCTACAATAGAGGGCGCAAATTCGTGTATAGAGTCAGGGGCTATTTTATTAAATTCCTTAGATGAATTTAATAATTGATTGCGAGTGTCGTCGTCTGCNAGTAGTGCCGTCAGCAAATGNCCNGATGTGATTTGAGTATGACCAAAATCCACAGATGCCATCATCCACGCATTTTTTATGGCATCTACCAANCTGGAGGAAAGTGCCGGAGCACGGGTATTGCCATTCTTAAACTGATCTACCGTCTTGGTAATATCACTTGCTAACTTGTTGCGATTGACATCATATTTGTCCAGTAGGCTGCGCAGGTCTGTATTATCACTTTCTAAAGATTTTAAAAGCCAGTGTTCGATCTCAACACTGTATTGTGATCGGGTCATACAAAGCCCAGCTGCACCATCGAGACTGCTCTTGAGGTGTGGATTGAGTCGTTCGATAAGTGATTTTAAGTTTAAATTTATCATTGCCGTTTCCTTTAGGCCGTTTGGTGCATTGCTCTTCGAGTTATCCGAATGAGAGTGTCTGATTTGGTATTTTGCGAGAGCTTAGATGCGCTGTTTGCTAATTTGCAGTTCCAACCTAATCTGGCTGCATGATCTGTGCTCTTCGGGGCATTAAGTTTGGGTTGCCTTAATTGAGTTCTGGGTATCTCATTCGCCGAGAATTGTATTGTGAAATCGAAATCTAATTCGATGCCTACATATAAGTGAATCAGGTTTTCCATGGCTTTGAGTCGAGAGCTATCGGGTGCTATTTCCATAAACTCATCCCAACTATTGGGTTTAAGCATCACTGAAAATTTGCCCTGTGCTTGCCATACTTTTTTACCCAAAATAGCGTTTTGGCCAAGGATATTGTTTTTTCCTTCAGATGGGTCCATTGACAGTTTGGTTCGAAAATCTGACTGCAGATTTTGCCACTCACCCTGAAATTGCTCAACGGTAGCATCAATGCCGAACTGAAACTTAATGAGTTGCTCTAGGTTTTTAACCGATCGCACTTGTTGTTGTAAAAATCCGCTGGCACTAATGAGGGCGTCATCACTCAGGCCCAAACGGTTTTGTAGCGAAGGATCTCCTAAGCCGGCTAGTGCGAGCAAGACTTGGCTTTGAGTGTGATTATGGCCATTCGCCTTTGAATCTTTAAATTGCGTTTTACCAATTAAATGGCTTCTTTCAAAACTGGGAAGCATTTTGTATTTGATACTTGCGCGATAAAAATGGGAAATAATTCGGTGATTCAACATATCGAAGAAGTCGCGCATGCTGTGATCACTTACTTTTAACCGTTGCAAAATTAGTTCTGAATAATGATGAGGCAACACCCCGCTGGGACCAAACAAACTCATGAAAGTAACGGTCATTTGCCAAATTTTTAATTCGGTGTCAGTAGGGTCTTTTTTCAGCTGTGATATCTCTCCCATGGGAAAGAGTAGGGCCGTTTCAGTATTAAAGTGGATGCATTCATTCTTCGGGTGGTGGTGGCCGCCAATAGCCCTTAGCTTATTATTTTCTTTTTCTGAGGTATGCCCGAGCGCAAGCCGTTCAAGCAATCGTATTGCTTGAACAAAGGGAAAGTCGCCTGGCTCAGTGACGAGCCGATCGATTAGATTAGGGCTTTTTCGCCCGCGCGGGGTGGCCATTTTTTAAGTGCTCCGTCTTTTCCTTTGAGGTTGACGATCAATCGGGTGAAGGTGTTTATCGAGCAATGTAAAGCAAAGAAATACTCTAGTATCGAGGCGAACAGGTAGGCGTTTGTACCTGATAGTAGATTATCATCTAATTCAATTGTGATTTCAGTGCCTCGACAGAGTGTAGTTTTACCTGACATTGTTATGGGTGCCGTGGTGGGCACGATGTGCAATTTAATAATGGAATCAATTAAGGCTTGTGAGCTAGCGGTGGAGTGGAAATTATATAAATTCAATAGCTCTTTTAGACTTAACAAGGCTTCTGGGCTATTACCTAAGCTCAAGTGGTTTAGGTTTAGGTGTGATATGAGTTTCCATTGAGCCGCTTTGCCCGTTGCGGGTCGTATCACTTCAGTCGGTGGTGTGAGGCAATTGATGCTTTTAATGGGGGGCGTATCGCCCACACAGAGGAGCGTTGGTTGACCGCCGCCGAAGGGGAGTTTGCTGGGTAAATTGCGATTGAAGCAGAGGGTTTTTATACTTAAAGTTTCATCCGCAGGGGGCAGCTGGTTAAAGTGTAAATCAGTAACGGAGATCAAGGTGTTAGTGGTGGCATCGGTATCATGACGGTCTTGTCTTCTTGATAGCCAGTGTTCCCCGTTTCTGCGTAAAGTTCCAGAGCGTTGATTGTGAAACGGTGTTTGGTAGAGGGGAGTAATCGGTCTTTTTTCTCCGTTAGCTTGAATGGCATCCACATGAGTGATGGAGTGAATTTCCATGCATTCACTTGCTCGTACATCGGCTACCACTCTGTATTCTGATTGTTCCTGGTTAAGGGGAATAGGGTCGGCGGTGTGCTCGAAGAGATTGATAATGGGGCTGCAACCCAAAGCAAAATTATCTGCTGTTAGATTGCGTTCCAGTTCTGGGTCAGCATCGTCGAGATAGATATAAAGGTGAAATGCTTCCGTTTCATTGGTGCTGGTGGCTAGTTGTAAATTCTTGATATNGATAAAGAGGAATTTTTCTGGGCAAGCAAAAAATTCCGTCAGTAGTCGATAGCCCGAGAAGGCATTCACTGGATAGGGTAGCAGACCCTCATCATCCTTTAATCCAACCGCTTGAATGTTTGAACGATTAAGAAATAAAGGTTGCTCCTCACTTTCCTTGTCGGAGGATGNNACTGCNATTTTTAAATTGTTATTCAGTAATTGCTCGTAGATCTTGAAACGGTGCTGCGGTTGGCCTCTTAAATAGAATCGTAGGCCATCTATATTTAGCTCTTTAATGGGGATGCCGGGCATTGTAGATCTAATACTGATTTGCAAAACGGATTGCGCGCCTTTTACTTTATCTGAGCCGGGGGTTTTAAAAGGACGAATTTGATATTTAGCTTGCGATACCTCTATAGGCCAAAGATCCACGGGGTAGCAAGTCTTAAATTGACAGGTCTGCCCATTAAAGGGCTCGGTTTCAAGTAAGGTGTTGGTTGCCATGGTGTAACGACAGTCTAAATCGGCATTNGGCTTGAATTGAATGACGCAGGTGGAAGGAATGGGTTGCAAGTAATGGGGGTAGAGTACTTCCAGCAAGGAGTCTGTTAACTCAGGGAAGTCATCATCCAGTTTTTTCTGTATACGGGCATTAAGGTAGGCGACACCTTCCAGTAGTCGCGAAACATGGGGNTCTTCCACGATCTCCTCGCTCAATTTCAGTCTACCGGCTATTTTGGGGTGAGCCTCTGCAAACTGACCTCCAGATTGTCTTAAATAGGCCAACTCTTTCTCATAGTATTCTAGAAGTTCATCGCTCACGGCTCACCTCCACATCCATTGAGCGCGTGATGGGTTCAAGAATGGAATCAAAGACGATGGTCTCNGGTACGGGGTCCGCATGTAGNGTNGCTTCTATGCGTAGNCGTAGTGANAAATANCGATTGTCATTGTCTTTAGTTGCCTTATTTTCTTTNGGTATAACCCGGACTGTTTTGAANCGAGGTTCAAACTGGTGAATTTGTGCTTCGAGATGNCGACAGAGNTTTTGTTGTTCTTCCGGTTGTTTTAGATTTAAGGTGGTTAAATCTGGGACGCCGTAGTTCAGCAGTGACTGTTCAAATTCGGTGCTTTCACTGCGAGGTGACACTGATCTTATGCGCGTATTGAATAGGGTTTCAATGTCACGGCGTACATTTTCTTTGAGAGCCTGCATTTGGTCTTCTGATGAAAGTGGTGGGTCCATTCGCATATCTGGTGCGTCGTCAATGAGACGGTCCAATAAGGAGGGGCGAATTTTGCGTTTAGGCATGTAGTTGTTGTAGGCCATTTTGTCGCTTNTTTTATCCTGTCTTATACTNATGACTTAGAAGCCGGTTAGCAAAAGTCTGNNTTAAATTTGAATCTAAGCAGCTGATGTTATTTGATTGAGCTCGGTGGTTAATTTTAATTCTGAAACTAAGTGATCTGCTTGATAATGTGGCTTCAGATGAATANTACTCCAATAATGTCCCGGTTTTCGTGGCATTTCTTTTACTTCCACACTGCCCTCTCGTAATGGGTACAATGCCTGGGTTTCCCAGTCTAAATCGTCTCTACCCGTGGTGTATTCGTTTAACCATTGTTGCAAAAATGTCTGGCAATCTGAGGCAGTGATGAATGAGCCTATTTTGTCCCTCAGCATTACTTTGATGTAGTGAGCGAAGCGCGAACCACATAAAATATGTTGTAACATGGCAGANAGTTTTGCATTNAANGTGGCGCTATAGTCAGTGTATTTCNGTGCTCTTTGTAGGGAGGCGTTGCTGTGGAAGGTGGCGTAAGGGGTATCATAATTATCGGATAAAGGGATTAGACCCAGCTCGCTTAATTCTCGTTCTTTGCTATCGGTAATCAGTACATCCGTGAGGTATTTATTGGCAATGCCTGCGCTGTCCGTGTCAAAGGAGTGAGGCTTGAGNTGAGTGACNAGCCCNCCNCCGAGATGNTCNCTAGGGGCTCCCCTAATGTGGGAAAACCAACCCACAGAGGCGAACTCTCTAATCAGCACTGCACCGAAGGCGAAGCAGGCATTGCCCCANAGCGCATTTTCCTTATCGTTCCCCATTCGTTCTTTAAAGTAGATGCCGTTAAAGTCTCCGCGTTGGGTTTGGTAGGGTTGACGTAGCAGTATGCGTGGCAATGTTAATCCCAGGAAACGAGCGTCATCACTGTCCCGCAAACTATTCCAAGGAATATATTCCGGTAGTGAGAAAACNCTAGACAGGTTTAGCGGGCGTGCTAATTCATCGTAAGTTTCTAGTCCAAATAAGGTGGGGGAGGGCGCGACAATAAAAGGTGCAAANGCCGCGGCGGCCACTTGGGCTAGGCCCTTCATAGTGGAGATGTCATTGTAGGGGTGTTGGGCCGTTGGTTTATGACTGATGGTGTAGTCGCCCAGCAATACGCCGTAAGGTTCTCCGCCAGGGGCACCAAATTCAGCACTATATATNTTTTGAAACAATTGGCTTTGGTCAAACTCCAAAGCTTTATCAATATCTCTAGTAATCTCTCTCCAAGAGGCGTCTAACACTTTAATTTTAACTTTTCTATGTCCGATAGCTTCATCGGCTAGCACCGCAAGTCCACGCCACCGACTTTCCATTTGCTGAAATTTTTGGTGATGGATAATNGCATTGAGTTGGTCATTAATGAGTTCATCAATGTGGGCGATGTCTATTTGCAGAGCGATAAGAATTTCTTCTCCAGTATAAGGACGATCGCTAATGGAGAAGTGGGCAAACCATCTTCCTAAGGCAGATGGCGGATTTTCATCACTGAGGAATTTGTTGAGTTGTCTGCTGTTGAGCCAGGACTGATCCGTTTGCTTGGGGTTGCTATCTTGTGTTGTGGTGTCCATTGCTTACGGTCGTTCCCCCGATCTTTAGATCGCGCCGACAAAAAAACGGTGTGGACAGGCCAACCCGTTTTTTTGTCGAGGTTTTGAATGCTAGTAAAACTGATTAACTATCCCACTTTTGGAATATTCGCGACCATTCTTAATGAGGCCGTGAGCTCTTCCATTTGTAACCACGGGCGCAAATAGGCGATAGCACTGTAGGAACCCGGAGCACCCGGATTCTCTTTTACTTCGACTCTTGCGTCTGCTAACGGGTANTGCGCTTTCATATCGGCGCTGGCATCGGGATTGCTGTTGGTGTAGCCCTTAATCCAACGGTTTAACCAGTCTTCTGCATTTTTTGCTTCCATAAACGAGCCAATTTTGTCCCGTGCCATTACTTTCAAGTAGTGGGCAATACGAGAGGTGGCCATGATATAGGGAAGTCGAGCTGAAATTGCTGCATTGGCAGTGGCATCTGGGTCTGTGTATTTTTTAGGTTTNTGAGTACTTTGGGCACCGAAAAAGACGGAATAATCNGTATTTTTNTAATGACAAAGAGGCAAAAAGCCTAGTTTACTCAGCTCAGCTTCACGCCGGTCAGTAATACCGATTTCNGTAGGACATTTTTGGTCGGAGTCGCCNTCATCACTCATAAATAAATGGCTGGGAAGGCCTTCTACTTTACCGCCACCTTCTGCTCCACGGATAGCCGTGCACCAGCCATTTTGTGAGAATGAGCTAGTGAGTGTTGTACCCATCACGTAGGCCGCATTCATCCAACAGTATTGATCATGACCTACTGTTTTTGACATGCCAGATGCATCAAGGGGGAATTCTTCATAGCTGAACTCTTCCACAGGTTGGGTGGCTGCGCCGTAAGGTAAACGAGATAATACCCGTGGCATCACTAAATTAACAAAGCGAGAGTCTTCNGAATCTCGNAAGCTGCGCCATTTAATGTACTCTTGCGATTCAAATATTTTTTCAAGATCGCGGGGCTTAGATAGCTCAGTGAAATCTTCAAAGCCAAACAGACTTGAATCAGCAGCAGAAATAAACGGGCAGAATGCGCCGGCCGCTACATGAGACATATTGGTTAGCATATCTATATCATTGGGGTGATTGGTGAACTCGTAGTCCCCAATGAGGGCGCCGTATGGCTCTCCACCCGCAGTACCAAACTCGTATTCGTAGAGCTTTTTGAAGGTTTGGCTTTGATCAAATTCCACTGCTTTGTCGAGGTCTTTGAAAATCTCTTTCTTACTCGCATTTAACATGCGAATTTTAAGGCCAGAACCGGTCTCTGAGTTCATCACAAGGTGGTTTAATCCNCGCCANGANCCTTCAAGCTTTTGCATTTTATCATCGTGCATAACCNCAGCCAGTTGTTTTGAGATCACTGCGTCAATGGCGTCGATGGCTTTACTAATGGATTGACCTATGTTTTTGTCCCAGGTCAGCGTGCCTGCCATGGCCTGCTCAGTGAGGTTTTTGAGTAGGTCTTTTGTGGCGTCGGGTTCTGTTTGCTTGGTGACAGAAATCGCTTGATCTAAAATACTTAGAGATTCTTCCGTCGCCTCGGCTCCACCGGATGCTTCATTCTCGACTTCGCTCATTNTTCTTATCTCCTTATGATTCTTCTGTTGNAATGCCTAGTTCTTCGGAAAGGCCTTGTATTTTAGCTGTGTTTTGNAGTACTTCTTCCAATATGGACTCTAGTTCTTCTGATCGGTCCACTTTGGTCATTAAATCCCGCAACTTATTGCGTGCTNCCATNAGTTTTTGTAAGGGCTCAATTTGCTGAACGATATTTTGTGGTTCNAAATCCGCTAAAGAGTTGAACTGTAATTCAACNGCCATTTCGCTGTCGCCACCTTCAATGGTGTTTTCAACCTTTAGGTTCAGTCCGGGCTCCACTTTGCCCATGATGTCGTCGAAGTTGTCGCGGTCTATTTGAATAAACTTGCGGTCTTTGAGCGACTTTTTTGCATCAACATTGTCGCCGGAATAGTCACCCATTACACCTACCACGAAGGGTAATTCTGTTTCTTGCGTGGCGCCATTAGTTTCGACATCATAGGTTATATGCACACGAGGTTTGCGTACTCGATCTAATTTATCATGGATGCTATCTGACATTTTTATGTTCCTTATTTAAATGATAAGTTTTCAGATGGTGGGTTTTAAGGTGATAACGGGTGTTCAGTTTAATGCATGACGCCTATTAGACCCTGTTCAATTGTTCGCTTCTTAGGCAAATTTAATAAGACTTCTAGTGTTTCTTCCCTTGCTTTTTTCTACTGTCCCTGATCTTAACGGTTTTTCCAAATTATGGTGTTTTTATTTTCCGGTCTAGGTCCAGCCAGCCTAGAGTCACAATTCTAGTATCAGTCTTCGTCTTCCTCAATAACGGCGCCGGTAAGATCAGAGAAATGTTCACGAGCAGAGTCGTCGGGTAATAGCTCTTTCATTAGTTCCGGTAGTGACATTTTCCCCCAGCGAACCGACTTTTGTAATAGGTACGATAAAGGGGAGTGAGGTTCGGTTGTCTTAAAAAATTGGGAAATTTGATCCAATTGCTTGAAAGCTTGTTCTCTGGATTGGACTGGTCCTGCCACACTCGGGGTGCTTTGAGCTGAACCGCCATCTGAAGAAGTGTCGCTTAAATCTCCATTTTCCGAACTTTCGGAGGCTTCATTATCTGGCGAGACTATTTTGTGACCAGCTAAGTGTCTGATTGCTCCCTCAATCTCTTCCAGAATTTGGCGAATATTGCTGGCGGGTGGGGCGTCCATTCCACAGTGATTATCTAATTGATCGTTAATTGTTTTATAATGACCTAAGGCTGATGATAGGTCGGCTAATATTTCGGCATAAAACTCAGGGGAAGTTTCACTGACAGCCTGGTCAATTTTCCCGAGGCTGACACCACTAGCCTCCATACGCTCTTGGCGTTCGCCATCGTCATTGATTCGGCTTATTTCGCGAGCCTGTTGATACTGCCAAAAGCTATATTCTCCTGCACCGGTATCGTCCGTAAACGGAATGCTGCGCAATGGTGCTAATAGAGTGCCTTCGCCCCCCTCTCCGTTAAGCCCGGTCAGTGGCGCTACTTTAGTTTCTATTCCATCTTCATCGGGCATGGGGTAAAGGTCGTCCCAATATTGCTCAATCAGATTGCTGATGAGCTCAAAGCCTTCTTTTAAGCCTTTAAAACCGTGGTATCGCACTGCGGCCTCTACCAACCAGGTGGCAATTTCAAGGTCTTTGCTCTCTTCTTGAAGGATGCGAGGAGCAACTTCCATCACCGTTCGCCACTCTGCTTCTATGCCATGGGTTGCTGCGTCGTCGAAGAGGCGGCTGCGTTCATTGGATCGAGCCGTATTGCGAGCATCTTTTACCGTATAATAGTTATCGCTGGCTTCTTCTCGCACGTCGATACCTACTGGAGTCTCTTCAGAGATAGGAGCGATTAAAGCGGGTATATCAAATATAGATTCCGATGACATGTGGCTTTG
This sequence comes from Pseudomonadales bacterium, assembly GCA_016765265.1. Taxonomy (GTDB): domain Bacteria; phylum Pseudomonadota; class Gammaproteobacteria; order Pseudomonadales; family DC-out160; genus DC-out160. Next base: position 29,671 of record JAESQG010000184.1, read on the forward strand.
GATCTCTTTTTTCGTTAGTTCATATTTAGCGGAGTATGGCTGTTCGTAC
>JAESQG010000185.1 GCA_016765265.1 Pseudomonadales bacterium
GATCGCTTTCGTATATGCCCGTTTCCGGAAGATAATGTACCCGAATTAATCGAATCTGTTGGCCCAGATGTCGCGTTATTTGGCTCTGACTGGCCGCATCCAGAAGGATTAATTACGCCAATAGAATTTGCTGATGGTCTTGATGGGCTGAACTATCGACAGGTGCGCCAGGTTATGCGTAGCAATACTGCCGATATATTAGGCCTAGATGGATAATACTTCAGGCAAATGTACAAGTAGCACCGTTTAACCCAGAACTCTGTTTAACCATGGGTTCTGTTTACCTTTCTTTTGACCCTGTGTTTTGACTGTATGCTTTGACTATCTGTTTTGACCCTGTTTTTTTGGGTGAATTATAGTCTCGCCGACTTATTGCCTTGACTCACCGACTTATTGCCTTGAAGAGTACCCAATTCTATAGTGGTTTTTTTTCGCCCGCGGAATTCTTCAGAGTACGTCGCTATCTTTTTGATTCATACCACCTTGTATATTTGCTTCGGAAGGGTGCACAATAGGCATTCCAAAATAGGCATTCCAAAAAACACAACATATTAATAATACAGTCAGTATTAGGGACGGAGGTGTAGTCATGAGAGATGTGGTAGTAGTGGACAGTGTGAGAACCGGGCTAGCCAAGTCGTTTCGGGGAACGTTAAATCTAGCTCGACCCGATGACATGGTAGCCCATTGTATAGATTCGTTGTTATCTAGAAACAGCGCAATTGATCCAGCCGAAATTGAAGATATAATCGTAGGTGCTGCCAGCCAAACGGGTGAACAAGGCGGAAATATCGCTAGACTAGCCGTGATTTTGTCTAACTTGCCTATTACGACTGCGGGATCGACCATCAGTAGAGCCTGTTCATCAGGGCTTAACTCCATCGCATTTGCTGCGAACCAAATTGCCAGTGGATGCTCTGAAGTTATGATCGCTGGTGGCGTCGAATCAATTTCCGCAGGTCAAAGGCAAACCCACGGAAAATCAGAGCCTCATCCTTTTATCAAAGAAAAATCCCCCGCCATCTTTATGGCAATGGGAAAGACAGCTGAAGTCGTTGCAAAACGCTACAACGTCACTCGAGAGGCACAGGATGAATTCTCTTTAATGTCTCAGCAAAGAACAGCTGCAGCTCAAAAAGCAGGATTGTTTGACGACGAAATTTCGCCCATGAAAACTAAATGGCAAAAAGTGGTTAACAAAGAAACCAAAGAAACTGAAATCGTTGATGGTGTCTGCGATAAAGACGAGTGTAATCGTCCTACCACAACCCTTGAAGGATTAGCGGGTTTAGCCCCTGCATTTGAAAAGGATGGCACAGGAACCGTAACAGCAGGTAATGCTTCCCAGCTTTCCGACGGCGCGTCAATGACGCTTCTCATGAGCGCTACCCGTGCTGAGCAATTGGGACTAGAGCCTATGGCTTATTTCCGTGGGTGGACAGTAGCAGGCTGTGAACCAGATGAAATGGGCATCGGACCGATATTTGCTATTCCCAAATTGTTGAAGGCTAGAGGTTTAACAATTGATGACATTGACCTGGTTGAATTGAATGAAGCGTTTGCTTCCCAGTGTTTGTACAGCAGAGATAAGTTGGAAATCGATCCGGACAGATATAATGTTAACGGTGGTGCTATTTCTGTAGGACATCCTTTTGGGATGACGGGTTCTCGTTTAACAGGGCACATTGTCCGTGAACTGAAGCGCCGAAATAAGAAATACGGCATTGTTAGTATGTGTATTGGCGGCGGTATGGGCGCAGCGGGTTTATTTGAATCTTGCTGAACCTAGACTAGTTAAAGAATAAAAGGAGCTTAGGCTCCTTTTATTTTAATTCCACTCCATAACCTGCTTGCAACTCTTGGCTATTTATCTCAATTATTACCCAAATTTTAGGTTAGAAAGTTAACACCACTTTACCGTGAGTATTTCCACCACGTAAGCACTGAATAGCATCATGTGCTTTTTCAAAATCATACACATGTCCCACATGAGGTGGACTAATGCTAATTTTTTGCATATCACTAATTAGATCCACCATCAATGAAACCTGCTCCCACAACCATATAAGATTAAAAGCCATCACCGATTTATTTTCACCGATCATATCCATTACATCATATTTAGGTCGCGTTAAATATTGCCATCCAGCCTTTAAATAGTGAGGGCGATTCTTGCCAGGAGTAAATTCCGCGGCGCCGAAAACCACAAGCCGACCCATGGGGTTCAATGCATCAAAACTCCCTTTTTGTACGGCGCCACCAATGGCATCCAAGACTAGGTCAAAATTCAATTGGCTATCTTTAAGTTGTTTGGCAAAGTTTTTTTCCCGCACTAGTACTTTATCAAAGCCTTGCTGTCGTAAAAACTTTTCCTTTTCTTTCGAACGTACTGTGCCCGTAGCGATACCACCCATAGCGGTGACCAATTTGATGGCTTGCAGACCTACACCCCCTGCGGCACTGTGTACTAGTACTTTTTGTCCTTTTTCAAATTTCCCTAACTCCATCAATGCGTACCAGGCAGTGAGAGTTTGCACTAGGTAGGCTGCTCCTTGTTGAAAATCCCACTCATCGGGTAACGGTTGCAAATATTCATGACGAATATTGATATGGCTAGCATAACCACCAAAACGAGTGAGTCCCATGACCTTGTCTCCGATCCTATAATCGCTAAGTTCATCCGACACTGATTCAACAACACCACTGAATTCTAAACCAGGAATAAACGCACCTTTTGGCGTTGCACTATATAGTCCAGCTAAGGCAAATATATCGGCAAAATTTAGTCCAATGGCCTTTACGGAGATACATACTTCACCGGGCGCTAACCGAACCATGAATTCGTCAACTAATTTGAGCCGGCGAATGGCTCCTGCTTTGGAAGACTTCCAAACTCTTCTTTTTTGTTGGGAGGAATAAGACATAAATACGCTTTAAATTGCTCAGTTTTATTTTTTGCACAGCAATACATTTCTTAAGCTAGGTAGTCTATCAGCATTCTTACAAATTTGTCCCATTAAGGAGATAGAGCCAAACATATCGACAAGCCAATTCACTTTAGCTTAATATCCTAACAGCCAAGGGTTATCAACCATAGGATAATTAACCAAGGAGAATAGCTATGATAGAAGTCGGAGTTTTTCATAATGGAGCCAGCGATCTTCCCGTCACCGAAGTCAATGGCATTTCAGTAAACAAGGGCTCTCTGCAGGATGTTCATGAAGGCGCCCAAAGAACAATCGTCAGTCAGGTACGACAGGGGATCCTCGCCGATAAGTTGGGATTCGATTATTGGTTTCAGACGGAGCACCATTTTCAACCGGAAGGAGCGGAATTAAGTCCAAACCCATTAGCCTCTTGCATGGCTATTGCTACCAACACGAAACGTATTCGGCTGGGTCAAGCGGCGAATATCATCACCTGGCATCATCCGGTTCGTATCGCGGAACTCGCCGGGATGTTGGATTGTATTAGTGGTGGGCGCTTAGAGTTTGGTATGGGGCGAGGTTACCAACCTAGAGAAAATGAGGTTTTCGGTAAACCCTTTGGCTCCACCATCCAGGATCAAGAGCGTAATCGTGTTGCTTTTGAGGAAGCTTATGACATCATTATTAAGTGCTGGACTGAACAATCCTTTTCACATCTAGGTGAATTCTTTTCGATCCCCCCGCGCTATACAAAGTGGAATCATTCACAAACCATGGCTTATTTTAGTATGGAAGGTGTTGGTCGAAGCGTTGAAGATATTCTTAAACTCGGTGCCCCTGATATGTATTCCGGTGGGAATCCTGTCCAAGCAACCACTACCACCTTAAAGGAAATTCAGGTTTTCCCTCAGCCCTTACAAAAACCCTATCCACAGATGTGGGAACCATTGACCAGTCCTCGTTCCATAAAATTCTGCGCAGAACGTGGCGTGAACGGTTACTTTATTGTAGAACCTAATTCTCGTTTGAAAAATAATATTGATCTTTATTATTCCGAGGCTGAAAAAGCAGGGTGGCCGGATCGGCTTGATCGCGGTCAGTTTAAATACGGNTGGGATGCAGAGAAGAAAAGAGGAATCGTTACTTGCCGCTATATTTGCCCCTTACTACCGGGCCAAGATCGGGAGAAGGAATTAAAACGTTTCAANGAAGCGTTAGAAGTTCAGTGGGGATANTACGGACCATTTGGNTTTGCTTCGGTACTCGCTGAAGGCGATGAAGAGCCTTATGATCCCTCTATGAAAGTCACTGGCGATATGTTGCTAGAAAAAGAAGTGGCCATATTCGGCACGCCAGAAGAAATCATAGAAAAAATCATGCGTGTTAAAGATTCCTGTGGATATGAAGATTTCATGTTCCACACCTGGTTTGAGAAAAGCGGATACGGCGGCAANGAAATTGAAGAGCAAATGGAATACTTTGCTGAAAAATGTCTTCCAGAATTACGTCGACTCTGTGGTGGATCTCCAGCGCCCAGCAATGAATTTGTCGTTCCTGACTATTCTGATGTAAGAGCGGACTAGATAGGTTGCAAAACTACAACCCCTTTAGAGTTTATAAAACTTCTTCTAAAGGGGTTGTTTCTATTAAGCTGCAAAATCTATTTTAACAGGCAAGGATTTGATACCGCCGATAAGTGAGGACTTCAGCCTATTGGGTTCGCCAATTAACTCCACATGATTAACTCGATGTAATATTCCTTTAAATATGGCACGCAACTCTAATCGTGCTAGATGAGCACCCAGACAAAGATGTTCGCCAATACCATACCCGAGATGTTGATTGGGAGTGCGCAATATATCAAATCGATAAGGGTCATCAAAGCGGGTTTCATCACGATTGGCCGAGGGGTAGAACATCGCTATATGTTCGCCTGCCTTAATGTCCACACCATGTAAGGTCACATCTTTATTGGGCGTTCGACAAAAGTGAATAATCGGTGACGACCAGCGAACCATCTCTTCCACCATACTATCGAGAACTTCTGGATGCTTAATAGCATATTGCATCTGATCAGGATGCTCCATTAAGGTCATCATGCCGCCGGAGGTTGCGTTTCGGGTAGTCTCATTGCCAGCAATAATTAATATAAATATATAACTGAGAAGCTCTAGGGGTGGCAGGTATTCACCGTCTATTTTTGCATTGGCCAATACGGTAGTAAGGTCATCTTGCGGCGATTTTCTTCTGTCCTCAACAAATTTAGTACAGTAGACAAAGACTTCCTGTATCGCCTTAAGGGCAAGTTCTGGTCCCTTGGTACCGTCTTCGCGGGCAAAATCTGGATCTAGAGCACCAACGACTTCATTGGTCCATTGAAAAAATTGATCTCGATCTTCTACGGGCAATCCAAGTTGCTCAGCGATAACCGCCAAAGGTAAGATCTTTGACACTTCATTAACAAAATCGACTTCGTCGCCCTTTGCAGCCACCGCATCCAGAATCTGTTCAGCCACTCTATCCATTTTAGGTTGGCTTTCATTCAAACGTTTTTTGGTGAAATACGAACTCATGATTTTTCGATACGTTCGATGATCAGGAAGATCCATATTGATGATGGATCGGATCTGTTGCTGCATTGCCATATCCGGAGGTTGAACCACTAACAGAGGAGCACTTTCGAACAAAGTGGGCTGGCGGGATATTTCCACAATATCTTCATATCGAGATATTGCATAGAAAGGCACTAAATTGGGGTGTTCACAATACGCCACTGGCGCATCTTTTCTCAATTTGTCCCAGATATGAAATGGGTATCCATTTTCTTGATAATAGTCAGCATCGATGATTTCGATTGGGGCAGTTGGTATTGCCATTGGAACTCTCCTTGTTTGTTAATTAACGCACAGGTGTTACCACTACAATCACTGGGCCATTACAATCACTAGGCCACTTAATCTTTGTCTTCTGCTTAACTGCTAATCGTTTATTTTAGTAAATCTCCTCCCTAATTTGTGACGTGATTATTCTTCGATTGAGATCGCTAGCCTAGGGCAGACGTTGGCTGCTGCCTCTAAATCATACTTCAGTTCCTCACCTGGCTCTTCAATCAATATTATAAGCTCGTCGTCGTCACTCATCTTAAAGACATCTGGACACGCTGCCACACAAAGTTGGTTAGATTCACATAGGTCGAGATCAATTTTCACTTTCATTTTTTGCGCTCCTTGTTTTACACGTTTCCATTTTTATTTCCATTCTNATTCCCATTCGGGCTTGGGCAACCCTTCAATAAAGTGCATAGTCGGAGCATAAAACCCTTATTTTTAAAAATCTATCCTCTTTACGAAAAATTGTGTGATCCGCATAGGAAACAGCCAATTTTCTGTGGACCAGCCAATAGAAGATATGGCGTAATACTAAACAACACATTCCCAATCAACTTAATCCCGATCCGCTCAATCCCGATCCGCTCAATCTTTGTCGACACTGCCTTGAACTCTGGCATGACCTCCGCTGCAAACAATTCTAGGGATACACGGATATGTTCATTTTCGTAGGATTCATGAAAGATATTGCACTACTACTAGCTACCAAAAGTATCTATACGCTCAGACTTGCACTACTTTAGAGCTTTATTAATTTATTCATTTGACATCCAATTCCATATCATTATGGTAGGGCATCTCAGTACTAGAAATTTTTCTAGTAAAGGGAACTTACTAAACAACTAGTAGTAACTTGGGGGATAAAGTAGTAGTAACTTGGGGGATAAAGTAGTAGTAACTTGGGGGATAAAGTAGTAGTAACTTGGGGGATAAAGATGAA
>JAESQG010000186.1 GCA_016765265.1 Pseudomonadales bacterium
TCCATCTATGGATCATGAACAGGAATTGAGCTCATTTCACCTTTTAAGACTCATTTCGTATTAGAAACAAGGGTATACTTCAGACTCATTTGGTATTGGACAAGTCTTAAAGTCGACACGAAATGCATGTTCTGCTATAATATGTAAAAGATTGAGATGACTGATTGAATAAGCCGGATACCTGCCAGTTCAATAATAATTCAAGGAGAACACTATGACTGAATACGTAATGGTTTATATCGGTGGTAATCAACCGTCTACTCCGGAAGAAGGCAAACAACATTTTGAAAAGTATCAGGCGTGGTTAGCTTCTTTGGGTGAAGCGGCGGTAAGCCCAATGAATCCCCTGAAGAATACGAGTACGATAAACTCTAATGGCACTGTAACTACTGGCAGCAAAACCACTATGTCGGGTTACACGATTGTTGAAGCGCAGTCCATGGAGGCAGCACTCGAGATAGCCAAAGCTTGCCCATTTCTCGATATTGGCGGTACACTTGAAGTGTCAGAGCGAGTGCAAATGGGCTCTTAGGTTGAATCTCGTTTACATTAGATCTTAAAAATGAAGAACAATGCCTACCTCGGTACTCCAAATACTGCCTTCAGTACGGCGATTATCTCCCCGTTGTTTATTGTATTCGCCCTTTACCCGAACACTTGAATTACGAGATAAAGGAAAATTAATTCCACTCTCCATCTTTATTCTAGAGCTCGAATTTTCGATGAAGTTATCATAGTCAAAATTAAGGAGAATGGAGCTGTTATTAAACGGGCCCAGGTTTAAATAACTGATTAGACCAATCTTGAAACCCGCAGCGATACCAACTGTGTGATCAAACTCTCTATGTCGTTCAGCACGAACAGTAGCGATGGAATAAAGTAGGTGGGAGTGGCTTAATGAATAAGTTTGACCAATACCGCCGTCAATATACCAACGTAGGCGATCGCTATCTGCTGAGACGATTCTTTCGGTGCCCAGTTCTATTTCCCAGGATTTTGGTTTAAGAAATTCAGATCGAGGTGAGAAAGATTTTATTTCAAGTACCTTAAACGCGGTGAGTCTGAACTGTTCTGATTCGATTTGTTGCCCACGGCTTTCAAAGAAATTGATTGCTGAGCCTTTTAGGTAGCTTTCGCTGTTGTCGAGCAGTTGGTGATAGGCTGGGCGATAAGCGAAACTGAGTGCGGCTTGCTGATCTTCTTGGCCTGCTCCAATCGTAAGGGTTCGGGTATCATGGGCGAACTCCGGTCGTGTAGGTGGTTTTATTTCCATATCTAGTTCCGCACTGAGTTGACTGCGAAGTTTTAACAACTCATAAGCGGTTTTAGTTAAGTGTGGGTTACGTTCGGTGATTTTTAAGGCTTGATAGCGGACAATTCGATAAGCAACGGCAATAACTAATACCTTCCTTTGCTCGTTTAATTGTTGAAAGGAAGGAGATTTAAGAGTCTCTGGATTACTGATGATGCCATGGGTGATTTCTATTTCCTCGTCGCTTAATTGTGCTGCCAGATGTTTCAGTTTAGTGGCAGCGGAAGCTCTATAGCCTATGGATTTCACAAGCCCAGCGTCAATGACTGTCTTTACCGTGTCTGCAGGAATAGCACGCCAACGAAATTGCTCTGTTATTTGGATGCCGGGGCGAGCGACCTCCAGCAAGCCCAATAATCGGTAGGAGCAATTTTCGCTAAAGAAAAAATAATCAAAATTGATTTGTTTGATTTCCCATATATGTTCCATTAATCGATTAATTTCTGATTCGGTCAAATTAAGCGAGTACTCCCATACGTCTCGGTTTTCAATTCGACCGTATTCCTTTACTTTAATGTGATAGGGTGGAATGCTAAAGAATCCAGGATACCCACCGAAAATCCCCTTGTATGCATAAAGAATTTCACCGTCTTGTTCGGCGGTTTTAGCGGCATAATTGAGGGCGTAAGAGAGTAGTTTGGATTGGGACTCGGATGGGGGAGGGTCCAAACGAAACAGAGTGTGGCCAAACATAGACGAGGGGCCGTTTAAGTAGGCCGCTGGGAAAACTAACACAGCAGATTTGATATTGAATTTTTTTCGCCAAGCCTTGTATTCAGAGCACTGCTCGTTTATAGCGGACAGGCGATTAGAAAACTCTGAACCCGATAAATGTTTTGCTAACCAGTGATACCTTGCAATAAATCGGCAGTATATAGGTGGGTGCTGTTTATTTGATTTATTAAAAAAAGCGTCAATGTTAGCGAGCAGTTCTGCTTTGGGATCAGTCTCTCCTTTTTCGCTTAGAAAAAAGCTAGGATCATCAACTTCATTTTCAAATCCTTTACCCATCAACTTAGGTTTATAGTAGAGTAAATTAAGCCACTCTTGATGTGTATATAGTTTTAGTGAGAGGGCTTGGTCTTGATAGGAATGGCGTTTTTGAGGTTCTGAAATTTGGGCGACAGACACAACGGTGTGTAAAATAGATAAGAGAAGAATTGCAAATCGAAAAATCATTTATACGTACTTCACATATGGGTACTTAACATATAGGTACTTCACAAAAAACGCCTGGATAATGCGTAATGTAACCAGGCGTCTAATCATTGGAATTCTAATATATGAACTAGTTCAAAATAGAATTGCGACTGTTTCTGTATTAAATTACGTATTGGCTAAGAGCCGTGTCCGCCTTCATTACTGCAATAGTGGCGTCTAGCACTTCTAGCGTTGTAATTTCCTGATAAGAAAAAATGGAGGTGAATTCCCCTTGCATAGTAGCTGCGAAGGTATTGTAATCTTGAATTCCTACTCCCAATAATTCAGCCAATGCTTGTAGTGCTTCACCAGAACCAGAAGCCATATTTTCAGCGATTTGATCCAGGTTATCGTTCAAAAATTCGGCTGCAAGCTCAATATCCTTGTCAACATCACAACCTGCAGATCCAGAGGTCATGCCGAAAGTCATGTTGCCAGAAGTGCCATTGGTGGTTGTAGCCAAAAGNTGAGGTCCTAATCCAGATTGACCTTCAAACACAGTCGCTCCCCAACCACAACCCGGGTTTGCTAATGCAACGCTAGGAGAAAGAACGAGCGCAGCGGCAATAAGAGTTCTTTTCATACATTTATTCCTTTTTATGTTTGTTTGATGTCCTCCGGAAGTTACCATAAAAAGGACGGATGGTAATAGCCCAATATCGATATCTACTAGTGTTTTTTGATTGTTCCGTTGAGCTAATGCAAAGTCAGATAAGAGCCGAACAAATCTTGGGCGGATGGGTGAGTGGATAGAATGGGGGAATAGATGGGCGCTTGCGTTAGATAAGGCTCTTTGACTATTATGGCGGCTCAAAACAATCAAAAAGGTGAGAAGCGAAGATGTCCAATATTTGGCAGATGGCGTGTTTAAAAAAAATACTAGTGATCTTGCTGGGAGTGACGTTAAGCGGCTGCGTTACTTACCACAAATACCCCGAACACCAATTGGAGAACAAACCGGAGCAAGCTTACGATGGCGCTAGCTTTAGTATGAAGGGGGGGTCAATTGCCGGGGGAAGTAAAAGAATTAAAAAGCTGNTGAAGACCAGTTCACCGTTTCGTAATATTGAGGAAATTGATGAAAAAGAGGGTAAAGACGAACCTGGCATTTATATCAAAGTGAAAGTAAAAACAGCAGCGCCTTCTATCCCTGCACTTGGGTTTGGTTATTTGTCACTTTCCACTCTGACACTTTTGCCGGTTTGGTCTACCCAGGATGGCAATGACATAATATTTACGGTTTACAAAGACGGGAAGAGGATCAAACGTTTTGAATATGAAGTAAGACGTAAAGCGGCTGCTTGGATAGTGATGCTACCCATAGTTTGGGTCAATTTTCTGACCCGTAGTGAAGAGGAAGCTTTTACCGCGGTGACCAATCAATTCTTCGAGGATTTGGTAAAGGTCATTTGATTTTGCCGTTAAGTATTCTTGCTGTAAGGCGAGCTGGTTTCCTTATACACGAGCAGAGTGATTTGTTCCGAGATCAAGCCAATGAGGAAAATGATGATAGCAGTTGTCAGTAATACCGCGCTCATGTTGGTAAATCGGTGGAATGTAATAAAAGTATAGATGTAGTAGCTAACGCCCATTATGGCGTGGAATAGCGATAATGGGAAAAACAGCTTTAAGGGGGAATACAGTGTGCCTACCTTAAAGATGATAAGCAGGAATCGAACCCCGTCTTTGGATAAGCTAATATGGCTTTTCCCTTCTCTTTTTAACGCCTCGATAGGTATGTAATTAACAGAGTATCCTGCACGGAAAAACGCCATGGTGATGGTGGTGGGATAGGAAAACCCATTGGGTAAAAGATAAAGGAACTCTCGAAACTTCTTGGCGTTCACTATCCGAAATCCAGAGGTTAAGTCAAGAACAGTTTGTTCCGTCATCCAGCTGGCTAAACGGTTATAAATACCATTGGCTACGGATCGGGCAAAATTGGCTTGCGAGCTTCTGGATCGAGCACCCACTACCATGGCGTAGCCTTTGTCGTACTCCTCCATCAGCCTTGGGATATCAGAGGGTTGGTGCTGACCATCTCCATCCATGCAAATAATGACTTTTCGCGTGGCAGCCCTTGCCCCCGTTTTGATTGCTGACCCATTGCCTTTACTGTAAGGGTGATTAATGACGTTGACCCCATGTTTCTTGCATTCAGCTTCAGTATCGTCATCGGACCCGTCGTTGATAACGATAATCTCACTGCCTTNGCATAGGGAGGTCAATTTAGGTAAGAACAAGGCAAGATTATTAGCTTCATTCTTGGCGGGTATTATTATGCTGATATCATTATAGCTAATCATTATTACGAGTTTACCTATCTGCAAGTTATCTTTAAAAGTAGGTAAGGTTAGTGCCTAGCGCAAGTGATGATGTTATTTTGCTTTCTTTCTTTGGTCTTGACTAGNGGTCTCCTTTATCTAGCCTTAAGTAGAGGTGCTGCGAATATTGGCGGATCTTTTAGTGTGTCCGCCTGTATTGAGCATCTGCTGTTAAGGGAGTAACAAACAAAGGAGTAACAAGTGAGTATTGCGCAACTACTCTCAGTGTTGGCCTGTGTCGTGGTGAATACCTTTGGACAGGTGCTGTTAAAGCTAGCGTCAAAAGAGTTTGTTGATGTCTCTTCGCTAATGTCATTAATAAAAGCCGCATTCAATATCTATCTTGTGGGGGGGATATTAATGTATGTGATTGGCATGGCGTTGTGGATCTGGACTCTTCGAATTACCCCTCTCAATATGGCGTACCCTTTGATTGGTTTGTGTTTTATAACGGTACCCTTAATGTCGTGTTTTGTGCTGGGTGAACCCTTGTCAAAGAATATCGTGTTGGGCAGTGTGTTAATAGTGTCGGGTGCTTTTTTTGTCGCCCACTAGAGCATCCTGAATGTGTAGACCTAAAATGAGAGGGATCTTTAAACTGTGCGATGGGTTGTCTTAAAGGAAAAGCGAATACACATTGCCGTAATGTTCATTTTGGTCGTTGCCGCACTGGTCAGATTCTCCTATTTAAATGAAGTGATTGTGGATGACGCAGTGCGTGGTGATGCAATAGAATATTATTCCATTGCCTATAATCTACATCACTTCGGTGTATATTCATCGGTTTTAACGGATGGGGCTACTCCGATTCCTGACGCAAAACGCACGCCCGGATATCCTCTGTTTCTTTATTCCATTTTACGGTCATCGGCTTCTTTCGATTATTTTGTAAAAACAGTTTACCTAGCACAAGCCATTCTTAGTATCTTCACCGTATTGTTAGTGTTCCAGCTTGCTCGCCAGTTCGTCGGGTATGGGATGTCAGTAGCGATCTCAATATTGGTAGCTATTAATCCACACATTGTCGCTTTAGAAGCCAATATGCTATCTGAAACACTTTTCACTTTTAGTCTGATGGTGTCTCTACTCATTCATGAAAGGGCGATTCGTACGAGTTCATTTGCGTATTATGCGATGGCAGGTGGAATGTATGGTATCGCTGCTGTGGTGAGACCGTCTGCGGTATTATTGGTACCATTTATAGTGTGTTGTTATCTAATATTATTGGCGATTCGTGATCGAGAAAAGCTGGTCTCATCCTTTAAGTATTTAGTGGTTTTTGGCTTTGTATTTCTTCTTGCCCAGACACCGTTTGCCATTAGAAATACGATTACTTTTGGTGCCCCTTTTATGGAGAGTGATCGAGCGTGGGATAACATTCTATTGGGTACTTATCCGGAATTTACCCATGAGGGCGGCATCTACGGCTACCCTTCCAGGGACGATCCATTGTACAAAGAAATGTTTGAAGACAAAGGGCGGGCTCTGGAGATTTTACTCGACAGGGTTAAGGCGAGCCCGGCTGAATACGCCGCGTGGTATTCCTATGGGAAGTTGTGGGGAATGTGGCAGTGGGATACATCCCCAGGGGGGNCTGCTGATGTCTACGTCTACCCGTTAAAGCGATATCCCTTCCGCTCGGATCTGATGCTGTTTAATTTACGCAAGGTGATGTCCTTTCTTCACGTACCACTTGTTATCACCGGACTATTAGGCGCTGCAATTAGTATGGGGAAACTGTGGAATAATCCAGTGTCTTCAGGATCGTGGTTTGTGCTTTTAGTATTGATATTGTATTACGTCGCGATGCTGGAGNTTTTATTCCCGATACCGCGNNTGACNATNCCCTTGCGGCCGGTACTGTATATCTTNTCTGGTTTGTTCNTTTGCCAGTTAGTCGACATTGTAAAAAACTTGATATTCAAATATACACACAGTGACCCAGATAGTGAAAAAAGTAGTATTGATTAACCCTAATTTAGTGGTAATGAAAAACGATATCTTGACGACGGGTATTGTTTATATGCCCATTGGTTTGGCCTATTTTGCAGCTGCATTGGAGAGTGAAGGGTTTAGTGTCCAAGTGATTGACGCCTTTGGAGAAGAGCCNAATCAATTCAATAGTCAGGGTAACTACCTAATTNGNGGCTTATCTCCCACAGAAGTGGTAGAAAGAATTCCCCAAGATGCAGTAGTTGTGGTGTATGCCAGTCATGTGGCGGTACATGTTGCCACCATGAATATCATTGAAGAAATCAGAAGAAATGGTCGCAACTGCAAGATTGCTGTTTGTGAGAACACGCAGTCGGTAACGGCGTATTCTCTCAGGCATATATTAGCGACGTTTTTTTCTAGCGGTGTAGATTGTGTTATTACGGGAGAACCAGAGCGACGAGGGATTGACGCTGTTGGTAAAATGTTAGAAGGCGAATTGCCTGAGGATATTGATGGTGTTGCCTTTCAAACAGAGGGTAGAACTGTCTATTCACCACCGATGAATTCGATATCCGAATTGGACAATCTGCCGATCCCTGCTTGGCACCTTTTTCCCATCAAAAAATACTGGGCCTTAGGTTATGCCCATGGCCCATTGACGGGCAAAAAATATTTTCCGATTCAGTCTTCAAGAGGCTGCCCTTACCCTTGCAAGTTTTGTGTTATTCCGGAGATGAGCAACAAAAAGTGGCGTGCCCGTAGCGCGAAAAACGTGGTTGATGAAATNCAGNTTCTAAAAGAGAAATATGGNGTATCTGAATTTCATCTAGAAGACGTTGACCCTACTGTTAGNGAAGTTCGAACACGGGAAATTTGTAATGAATTAATTTCTCGCGATTTAGGTATCATTTGGAAAATTTGTGCCGGAACAAAAGTTGAAACTATAAAAACAAAAGAGACTATCGAATTAATGGCAAAGTCGGGTTGCCGATATGTATCCATATCACCAGAGAGTGGTTCAGCCCGATTAATGAAAACGATTAATAAACCCTTCAATTTAAAGATGGCAGTGGAATGGATAAGCCAAATGAGCAAGGTGGGGATCTATTCACAAGCGTGTTTCGTGCTGGGGTTCCCCGGTGAGACTGAGGATGACAGATTATTGACTGAAGGCATGGTGAAGCATTTGGTTAAGGTGGGGATCGATGAGATAGCCTTATTCATTATTACACCGATTCCTGGTTCTGAGATTCACGCTGATTTTAAAGGAAAATATAACAACCTTTCCGATCTCAATTTTTCACCCAGTTGGAGAGAGGATTACGAGGAGTTGAATCGCTTTAGAATGGCTTTGTATCGTAAATTCCTTGTGTGGAAACTGATGTACAACTTTCGGAAATTGATGGCACAGCCCATCTTCTTCTTAACTAGACGATTTAGAACAAAGATGGAAATGACGCCCTATAGAGCAATCCATACTGCGGTGATGGCCCGCTTATCATTGCAGAAAATAAAAGTATTACGAAAAAGTGAGTCATTACATAAATCAAAGTAGGCGAAACAGATGAACAATAATTTGGCGGCAGAACTATTTGAGACGGTAACCTGCCCGGTGTGTAATGCGATCGACTATAGCATCATATACCCCTCATCTTATGAGCAGGGCGCCTCCAATGAACAATTAGTAGAAGCGTATCGATCTTCCAGTGATTTAGCGTTGACGGAGCAATTGGTAAGTTGCAAAGAATGTACCTTGGTGTATCTAAACCCAAGAGTTAAAGAAGAAATTATTGTCGATGGCTACAAAACCGCAGTTGACCCCGTATTTATCAATTTAAACAAACATAGGATCGATACTTTCACACGTTGTCTTTCCCATATTATGAAGACCCATAATATAGATCCAAAGAATCAAAATAAGGTGTTAGATATTGGTTGCGCAGGTGGTGCATTCCCCAAAGCCGCTAATGATTTAGGTTTCGACGTGGTGGGAGTGGAGCCTAGTGCTTGGCTAAGCGAAGAGGCAAGAAAGCTTTATGGATTGGATATTAGAACGGGTATTTTAAGTGAGCAGCAATTTGAAACGGAAAGTTTTGATTTGGTGACGCTGTGGGATGTCATTGAGCATCTCACGGATCCCATGCGGGAGGTGAAGTATATTCGCTCGTTGCTGAAAGAGAAAGGACGCCTAATTGTTAATTTTCCTGATTATTCTAGCGTTGCCAGAAAGTTAATGGGGAAGAAGTGGCCCATGTTGCTTAATGTTCATCTNTTTTATTTCACCCCTGTAACACTTGANAGGTTATTAACGGCAGCCGGTTTTAGGGTGGTAGGCGTTATGCCCTTTTGGATGCAGTTGTCCCTGGGTTACGTAGCCCACCGAGCGTCAAAATACTATTCCGTTTTTTCTCAAGTGGAAAAGCTCGCCAATACCCTTGGTATTGGCGAGTGGCCTGTTAAGTATAATATTGGCCAAACTTTAGTGGTATGTGAAAAAATTGAGGCACAGTGCGGAGTATCGGCGTGATGATCGTAGAGGGCGTGACTAACGTCATTTTTGATATGGATGGGGTGTTGATGGACTCAGAATCGGTTCATCATTGGGCGTTTGAGATGGCGTTTAAATCTCATGGAGTAGATCTTGAAGTGGATTATAAAATGCTTGCAGGACTGTCAACTGAAGATGCGATAGAGGCTATTTCGAGTCAAAACTGCTTGGAGCTTGAAGATGTTATTAAACAGAAAATAGTAGATAAGAAAAGACTCTTGGCACGAGAGCGGCTGGCTCAAGGGATATGCTTAATGTCAGGAGCAAAAGAAGTAGCGGAACAGCTTTCAAGAGATAAGACACTTTGCTTAGCCTCGAGTGCTAGTCGAGAGAATGTCGATACCTTTTTGAGATTGAGTGGATTTGGGCATTGTTTTTCTCATGTGTTAAGTNGAGAGGAGGTTAGCNAAGCAAAGCCTAATCCAGAAATCTATTTTAGTGCATTGCGATTNTTAAACTGTACGGCAAGTAATGCGTGTGTGATTGAAGATTCAGTGGCAGGTATCTGTGCNGCCCAAGCAGCGGCTATNCCGGTTATTGCNCTGATAGGCACCAATACACGAGCAGGTCTTGAGTTACACAAGCCTGCGTTAATTATTGNNAGCCTATCNGAATTGGTGGTCCATTAAAATGGAGTTCATGTGATGNCTAAAGAGGAAATGGTGAGGGTTATCGNNGTGGANCAGGTGGCGCCATCCCCTCAGCACANGCGGTTTGATCAGTCACAATGGAGTGCTGTTGTCCCCGCCGCTGGTCTCGGGTCGCGTTTGGGCTATCACCTACCCAAGGTGTTATATCCCATATTAGGTAAGCCCATCATTACCTGGCTGGCTGAGTTATTGACTCCCCATTGCAGTGATATTGTGATTGTGGTCTCTCCTGAGGGCGAACCTCAAATAAGTCAGTATATAAAGAAGCAACAGATCAATGTCAGAATTGAGGTGCAACAGAAACCTGATGGTATGGCATCAGCCATCGCATCAGGCCTAAAAAATGTATTCAACCCCAACGTCATTGTGATTTGGGGGGATCAAGTTACCGCGAGTTCCACTACCCTAGCGGCTTGTCAGCATATGCACGAATTACATCAGAACACATTATTGGTGTTGCCCACATTGCTGAAGGATATGCCTTATATTCATTTTAAAAGGGATAGCGATAAACGTATCACAGAGGTACTTCAACGTCGTGAGAATGATGTGATGCCAACGGTAGGAGAAAATGATTGCGGTGTCTTTCTTTTTGACGTGCCGTGTTTAAAGGCAGTGTTGACTACTACATTAGCGCAACGAAATGGGCTGGGTTCGACCACGGGAGAATTTAATCTGCTGCCTCTAATACCGCAATTTGAGGAGGTAGATGAAAGTGGTGGGGTGTTAGAACAAGCATTGGAGGCATTGGAGGCATTGGAGGCAAAAGTAGTGACTGTTCGCATCACCGATGCTTATCAAACCTTAGGCATCAATACAGTGTCGGATGCAGAGCTTGTGTCTAGGTACTTACAACAACGAGATAAGATATGAGTGTGAATGACAGGGATTATCGAGAACGACAGAAATGATTGAGAACGACAGAAATGATTGAGAACGACAGAAATGATTGAGAAAGAGAAGGCGGTTCAAATAGTGATGTTTTCCGGTGGGCGAGGCACCACCGCGCTGGCTAACGCTTTTAAGAAGCACTCTCAAATCAATATTGTCATCGTTGTGAATGCTTATGATGATGGCTTGTCTACGGGTCGGATTAGACAGTTTATACCGGGAATGCTCGGGCCTTCGGATGTGAGGAAAAATGTATCAGCATTAATAGAGGATTCTGACGCGAGTCGTGTCGCTTTAAAAATATTCGTTGAGTATCGCTTGGCCAAGGATATTTCATATGATAAAGCGATGTCGATCATGGATAACATTATATTGTTTCGTCCCCTAATTGAATCTATGGAACTCGATAAGATATATAAGAAGGTAAGTTTGGGAGTGGCGAATAATATTGCCGAGTGTATTACCGCGTTTACTCAATATTGTAAGGAACAATCGGCGCTAGGGAATCAGTTCGATTTTTCTGATTGTGCTATTGGCAATATATTGTTGGGTGGATGTTTTCTACTGGCGGAAGGCGATTTTAACTGTGCGGTTGAAAAGTTTGCGATACTGTGTGGTGTGACACATCGAGTCTTAAATATAACGGATGGAGAGAATCTAGTTCTGTTAGGACTAAAAAGTGATGGTGAAATACTGTTTGATGAAGCGCAATTGGTATCACCACAAAATAATAGTCTGATTAAAGATGNTTATCTGCTAAAGCAATATTTATCGGAATCAGAGATAGTGGATATTGAGGATTACAGCACCGAAGAAAAACATCGGTACTTGTTGACTAAAGATGTGAGGCCCTGCCTTAATCCGCAGGCGAAAGGTTATATTGCAAGAGCTGATATTATTATTTACGGCCCAGGTACGCAACATTCATCCTTATTACCTTCCTATCTCACAGAAGGTGTTGCTCAGGCGATTGCTGAGAATTCCACGGCGCAAAAGATATTTGTTTCCAATTTATATAAAGATGTTGAAATAAAAGGCGAAACAGCGAATAGCTTAGCGATGAAGCTGCATTACTACATGAATTTCCGTAATACGGAATCCTTTCCTCGAGAAAAGTTGGTGACGAAATACTTCTTCCAAACACCCAGAATATTAGAGGGACGGTCCAAAGATTACGTGAATATTGATGTCAATTCTTTCCCATTCTCTGAGGAGAATGTGATTTCAACTAATTGGGAATCCAATGAAGGCGCTCACATTGGGGGGCGAGTGCTTGACGAAATTATTAGTTTAAGCAATATCAAACTGCAAAAATCAGAATACTATCATTACATGGTCACTATTATCGTGCCCTGTCTTAATGAGAGTCCTACCTTAAAAACGGTGNTGAATGATTTGGTGNTATTAGATTTTAGTGAACTGAAGCTGGCTAAAGAGATAATTTANGTGGATGGTGGNTCAAGTGATGGGTCTATTGATATCGCTAANTCATTTGAGAACGTACGGGTGTTAGAAGAGAGAAAGAGAAAAGGGCGTGGAGCAGCGATACGTATGGGTATGGATTATGCTGCTGGTAATATAGTGGTAGTTTTTCCCAGTGATGATGAATATGAAGTGAAGGATATTCCCAAATTGGTGAACACTATTGTCAGAGACGGAGCCAGTGCAGCGTTTGGGAGTAGGGTGTCTAAGTGTGTTGATATTGAAGACATTATATTTTCTATTTATCGAGGCAACCGAGTGCTCTATTTGTTGAGCAAGTATGGGGGGTATCTTATTAGTTTTGTGAGTTTGTTATTGTTTAATCGCTATGTGATTGATGCTCTCACCGGAATGAAAGCCTTTGATGCAGAGGCACTGAAAGATTTGAAGTTGTCATCAAATGGGGTAGAGCTAGAAACGGAAATCGTCGCGCAGCTGGCCAAAAGAAAAATGTTCTTTATGGAGATTCCTGTGGATTATAGGCCGCGAACTAAGGCTGAAGGAAAAAAAGTGACAGCGTTTGACGGAGTGAAGGCGGTTATAAAGCTGGTGCAATGTAAAATGAGCAAGCAGAATAAACAGAGAACAAAAGAAGAGAACAAAAGAAAATAACAAATAAGCTAACAAGCTAAGCTAATCTAAACAGAGTGAAGGAACTCTTTATGAAAGTGTTGTCCGTGATTATACCAGCTTACAATGAAGCCGCTTTTATCGGTGAGCTATTGAAAAAAGTAACCCAAGTGGACACGGAAAGATTGGGGTTTTCTAAAGAGATTATCGTTATTGACGATGGCTCATCTGATGATACCGCTCTAATTGTGGAGCAATCTAACCTTGCCCTTTTCTTTAAACAGGAAAATCTCGGGAAAGGGGCGGCAGTGCGAAATGGGATTGCCAGATCCACAGGTGATTTTATTATTATTCAGGACGCAGATTTAGAGTACGACCCTGAAGATTATCTTCCGATGCTAGAAGCACTCAACGGGCAGGAGAATATCTCGGTTTATGGAAGCAGAGTAATGGGGCACGGGTTTCTGGGGAAAAAGCACAAAGATCAGGGATTCGGGCAATGGGCAGCTGGGCGCATACTGACATTGTGGGCATTCCTCTTGTTCGGTAGGTGGATTACCGATACTCTGACGGCTTACAAACTCTATCCCGCAAAAATATTACAAACCTTTCACTTGTGTACCAGCGGCTTTGAAACCGACCATGAGATCACCTGTAAACTGTTACGTAGTGGCGTCGATATTGTGGAAGTACCGATTGATTACATTCCCAGAAGTGTTGAAGAAGGAAAAAAAATTCGGCCAGTGGACGGCGTCATTGCAATGTGGACATTTCTGAAGTTCAGATTCTTGGCCTAAATTTAATTTACGCATAACTTCGTCCAACAAATCTCCTTGTTTTATGAATCGCCTTGTTTTATGAATCGCATAGAAAGATCAACCGCTTTACAATCCTTCGTCAAGGCACCGATAGAAATAAAATCCACACCAGTTTGTGCAATAGGCAAAATGGTTTGCTGATCAATGCCACCAGATGCTTCCAGTTTTACTACTCCCTGGACCTTAGCCTGGGCCACTGCGCTACGCATATCCGCTAAACTAAAGTTGTCTAACATAATAATATCAGCACCGGCTGCAAGCGCCTGACCTAACTCATCAAGGTTCTCTACCTCAATTTCTACTGTTTTTCCCGGCGCATTCTGTTTTGCAGTGATGATGGTGTTGTTGATACTCCCGCAAGCCGCAATATGATTTTCCTTTATCAAATAGGCATCATAAAGCCCTAATCGATGATTGAAACAACCACCGCAGGTGACAGCATATTTTTGAGCTAGTCGAAGCCCCGGTATGGTCTTGCGCGTATCAAGCAGTTTTACGCCGGTGCTTTTAACGAGATTGGCATAGTGGTGACATACGGTGGCGGTGCCAGACAGTGTTTGCAGNTAGTTTAGAGCAACCCGTTCGCCGGTCAATAACGACCGGGCCGAGCCGAAGATTTCTAATAGTAGTTGATCGGGTTCCGCTAGGTCCCCATCTTTTATATGCCAAACAAGCTGGACTGTGTCATCCACCTGCCTGAAAACTTCATTGACCCAAGCAATGCCACAAATGACGGCTTTATCGCGGGTTATCACACGCGCTTTAGCTTGCTCGTTTATAGGAATAAGTTGTGCGGTAATATCGCCTTCGCCGAGATCCTCGCTTAATGCAAAAGCGACACTTTCAGTAATTTGATGTTGGATGTCTTCAAGTTTAATCATAATAGGTGTTCATTCGTGTGTAAAAGCTGATGTATTTCTTAATACTGATGCATATCTTAATTCTGGCACGCATCTTAGTACTGACGCAGTGTGAGAGTATCGCCTTGTTGGGCAAAGTCCAAATACTTGAGTACACTCATCCCCAATAGAATGCCTTCACCATTCATATGTCGGTTAATATCTGCTGCGACATTGCGTAGGGTTATATTGCCAATGGTCAGTTGGTCCAGTTGAGTTGCATATACGTCGATAGTGCCGTTAGCGGTTATGGCATAACTAACAGCCCCTTTTTTAAGTCTAAGCCTGTGGGCTAATTCTGCCGGTATCGATACTGTAGTGGCACCGGTATCCACCATAAAGGTCACCGGTTGACTGTTAATGGTGCCGTTAGTGATATAGTGGCCGTATCGATTGCGTTTCAAGCGTACCACCCGATCACCCTGTTGATTAGTGTGAGCATCCGGGTTTTGATTTGGATTGAACTGTTGTTCTTCCCAAATACCAAACACCTTAACGAGAATTAGCATGCCGATGATCCAGGCTACAGCCATCATGCCGGTGCCCATTCTCTTTGCGGCCGGATTATGGTTTTTTGGAGACATTTATGTTGTTGCTTTTACTTAAGGGGTAACCGTGATGATCATGCTTGGGTATGGCGGTATTATCTCTAATTTGATTTCCAAATCCCACCGGATAGCTAATTCAGCCACTGAAAAATGTAATTAAATTAACATTAACTGAGCCGATTCGACTTCTTCAGGCAGGTTGTTGTCACAATATTGGCGTGTATATAGGAGAAATGTGACATAGTGTAATATGTGACCGACTTCTAGGTTCTAAATATTGACGCTTTCTCTGGTCGTTATTCCAGCTATTATAATGGGAGTGTGGTGTCTTTAGCGGATTAGCCATTTTATTTTAAGGAGATCAACTCTAATGCCTGATGATATGAATAGAGAATGCGTACAGTTTGATGATCCCGAGCAGGCGTTGCTTGCTCAATTGGCTGAAGATATGGAGTGGCTAAGCTCGTCCTCAAACGCTGATTCTAACTCGGTTAATTCCGGAGAGCTTATTATCGATAATGAGGGAGAAATTGAAGTAGCAAAAATTGAAGAAGTTGATTTGTTGATGCAGGAAGTGTTGGCATCCAAAATTACGAGGAGTGGGCATAAGCCATTTAAACATCTTGGATAGGCTGTGCATACAGAGTAGTGCGTGCACTCGAGTGTCAGCGTATAATTGAAATAAGTAAAAGGCGTTCAAAGAAAAATTAGGTGGGTAGGATAATTTCAGTGTTGGAATGATAGGGATTGGTTGTTCTATGGAGATACGCGAGCACTGGCTGGCAGGTTGTCGGCAGCTTAAGTCACCCAATTGTAATGATAGGCCTTTTGATACCGATATTAGCTTGCTCGTCATTCACGGGATTAGCTTGCCACCTGGGCAGTACGGTGGTCCTTACATTGATCAGCTATTTTGTAACAGCCTTTCTCCCACCGAGCACCCTTATTTTAAAAATATTTGTCATCTAGAGGTATCAAGCCATCTGCTAATACAGCGTGATGGACAAGTGACACAATATGTCCCCTTCAATAAAAGAGCTTGGCATGCCGGTCTGTCTCGGTACGGGGATCGTGAAAATTGCAATGACTTTTCTATCGGCCTTGAGTTGGAAGGAGAAGACGATACACCCTATGAACTCGCCCAATATCAACAGCTGGCTAAGGTAAGCGCCTTATTGATGGCAACTTATCCTAGCATTCGTCATCACTCCGAGGTTAATCAAAAAATAGAGACTATGACCCACAGTCGAATTGATGCTGCTCATATAGTAGGGCATTGTGATATTGCGCCAGGCCGAAAAACTGACCCTGGACCTAGCTTTGATTGGGATTATTACCAAGAGCTTATGGCTTGAGGAATACGCTAGGTCGAGGCCTGATCATGTTGTTGAAAATGAAAGCGTGATTAAATTTCAAATAGAGGGTAATTGGTTATAGACTAAAACTATGAATTGAAACACATTCGCTTTAGAGGTCGTAGAAATTCCCATGAAGCTTATAGTCCTGTTGGTCGCCATTTTAACCAAGAAAATCAATATTGCTCCATCGTGGCTATATGACGATAAATGGCTCATCCACTATTTTGATAAATTAAAGACCTTTTCTTTTTTTGATGACGGCAGTAGGCCATTACAGATGTTGTTAGTCTGCGTGCCTATCGTTACTCTTGTTGGTTTGGTTTATTGGTTTTTGGGTGGTTTTCTATTTGGACTGATTGGCTTTTTCATAGCCGTATTAGTTGTACAGTTTGCTTTTGGTGCGAGAGATTTGACTGACGAGTTGGGAGAATACCTGCTTTTTTGGCGCGCCAATAACAAGGACCATTATCGCCAAACGGCGAAGAAGTATTTTTCATTGGGGTCGTGGGGAGTGAGCGATGAAGCAATGCATAAGGCCGTTTTTGGCGAAGTTTTGCAACGCAGTTGCTATTACTTATTTACCCCCTTATTTTGGTTTTGGGTTTTTGGTCCTATCGGAGCGGTAGCGTGTGGCTTGTGTTCGTTGATTTCGAGGCAGAGACATCAAGATGGGCAAGACTCAGGTAAACCTCGTGCCACCGAATTAGCGCTGTTTGCTCAAAATTTGCAAGAAACGATCGCGTGGCTCCCAGCGCGAATGATGGTGTTAAGCTTCTCAATGACTGGGCATTTTTCAAATGTGATTAAGCCCGCGTTAGAGACCTTTACCTCCGTGGAGAGTACTACCTACGATGTCCTTAATGACTGCGCTGCTGATGCACTATCGTTATCGCCGTTGGTGGAGGACAAAGACCAGATGCGCGAACAAGCGGATACGCAAATGATTGGATTGCAGTCCTTGTTGAATCGAACACTTGGGCTTTGGTTGGTGGCAATTGCGATGTTCACCATATTCGGCTTCAACACTTAATTCGAGAAGACTAAGTTTGACAATAATCCTGATATGATTACGCCTGGTTTTGTGTGCGGGAAATAAAAGATAAAAGATAAAAGATAAAAGATAAAAGATAAAAGATAAAAGATAAAAGATAAAAGATAAAGATAATAAGGAATAGACCCCCATGGTAGCAGAACGTTTTTACGATGATATCGATTCTGAGGAGACTGAAGAGTGGCTTGCTGCACTTGATTCTCTGTTGGATAGAGAGGGGCCTGAACGAGCGCAGTATTTGCTGGAACGTTTAAATGAAAAAGCCAGGCGGGCGGGCGTTAATCTCTCTGATTTGACCACGCCTTATCTCAATACAATCGAACCCAGTGCAGAGCCCAAAATGCCGGGTGATCCCTATATAGAGCGCCGAGTGAGATCCCTCATTCGATGGAATGCGTTGGCCATGGTGATGCGTGCCAATGATAATGATGATGAGCTGGGGGGGCACATCTCATCATTCGCTTCAGCAGCCACTCTTTATGATGTGGGGTTCAATCATTTTTTCCGAGGTCGTACTGAGGAACAGGAAGGGGATCTCATTTACTTTCAAGGTCATTGTTCTCCAGGGATTTATGCACGAGCGTATCTTGATGGGCGGTTGAGTGATAATGACTTAAAAAATTTCCGTCGAGAGGTGGGGGGCGAAGGACTGCCATCTTATCCGCATCCTTGGCTGAAACCGGATTTTTGGCAGTTTCCTACGGTGTCGATGGGTCTTGGTCCAATTCAGGCAATTCACCAAGCGCACTTCTTAAAGCACCTACAAAATAGAGAGTTAGTCCCGAAAAATGATCGCAAGGTGTGGGCGTTTCTCGGTGATGGGGAAACGGATGAGCCGGAGTCCTTGGGCGCGATTTCCATGGCAGGGCGGGAGAATCTGGATAATCTTATCTTTGTGGTCAATTGCAATCTCCAAGGTTTGGATGGTCCCGTAAGAGGCAATGGTAAAATAATTCAAGAACTCGAAGGAGTGTTTCGCGGAGCTGGGTGGAATGTTATCAAGGTTATTTGGGGGCGACACTGGGACCCACTTATTCAAAAAGATACCACCGGCGCGTTGCGTATGCGCATGGAAGA
Source organism: Pseudomonadales bacterium (assembly GCA_016765265.1). Classification (GTDB taxonomy): domain Bacteria; phylum Pseudomonadota; class Gammaproteobacteria; order Pseudomonadales; family DC-out160; genus DC-out160. Next base: position 18,664 of record JAESQG010000186.1, read on the forward strand.
AGTGGTTGATGGGGAGTACCAAGCTTTTAAAAACCATGGTGGAGCCTATACGAGAGAGCACTTTTTTAATAAATATCCCGAGTTAGCGAAAATGGTTGAGCCCTTGTCTGATGAAGACATCTACAATTTGAATCGTGGTGGCCATGATCCCTATAAAGTGTATGCCGCTTATCATCGCGCTGTGTCACATACGGATCAACCAACGGTGATATTAGCGAAAACTGTTAAAGGATATGGGACGGGGTCGGGTGAGGCGAGAAACATAACTCACTCTCTCAAAAAATTGGACGTGGAGAGCCTTAGGGCATTCAGGGATCGATTTAATATCTCTATTTCTGATGATGAACTGGCGAAGGTGCCTTTTTATCGCCCCGATAAAGAGAGTGTTGAAATACGTTATCTTAATGAAAGAAGAGAAGCGTTAGGAGGCGGGTATGTACCCAGTCGGCGACAAAAGGCCGAATCGATTCCTGCTCCTGAGATAAGTATTTTTGGCAATCAACTAGAAGGTTCAGGTGATCGCAAAATATCGACGACCATGGCTTTCGTGCGCATACTGTCATCTCTTATTAAACAGAAGGGCATTGGTGAGCGTGTCGTGCCGACAGTACCCGATGAGGCCCG
>JAESQG010000187.1 GCA_016765265.1 Pseudomonadales bacterium
TTTATTCCGCACTTCTTGCGCCAGCCCAGCAGTTGCACTCGCTTCGTCAAAGTATGTTTTCAACCTTGTTGTACATGCAGAATTGGTGGTTGATTGTCGAGGACTTGTCTTATTTTGATTTGTATAACGCGCCATCACCGCTACGCCATGCGTGGTCTTTGGCTATTGAAGAGCAGTTTTATATAGTCTGGCCCTTATTGTTTGTGGCTGCAATTCGCTTGGGCGGACATCTCCGTGGGATCTTGGTGTTGTTCTGTTCCATGGGCATACTTGCTTCACTCTTTTTGATGGGGTTGGTCTACGATTCGATAGATCCATCACGGGCTTATTATGGCACTGGCACTCGTTCTCATACCTTGATGGTGGGTGCCATTCTCGCCATTTTTCTTAACGAGCGGTATGAACTTCTAAATCGTTTTGGTCGTATTGTCGACGTTATCGGTACGTTTGCGTTCACGGGGCTAGTGTTTTTTTTCGTTTATTTTGATGACCAAAGCGAGTTTTTTTACCGAGGAGGGTCGCTGTTTTTTTCTCTTCTAACGGCGCTTGTGATTGCAGCTACCGTTCGCAGTCAAAGTAAGGGTCTTTTGTCCTTGTTCTTGGGATTGACGCCTATGCGAAAGTTGGGCGAAATCTCCTATGGCATATACATTTGGCACTGGCCTGTCATCGTTATTCTGACTCGGTCTCGCCTTGGCATTGACGATGAGCTGCTTGCTGGGGTGCAAATACTGGTGACTTTGCTTTTATCAACTGCCTCTTATCGCTTGCTTGAGTGCCCCATACGCCATGGTCAAATTGGTAAGAAAATTTCGGTCTGGCATGCGCTAGTCGCGGGAGTTATTCTTTCCATTATTATCGTGATCTCCACGCAAGGACGTACACCCGATGATGCAGTGTATGAAGTGCAAACTCAAGACACGGATAGAGTGGTGAAAGAGATGGGAGTGGACGCAGCAGATAAGAATATGACAGGGAATGAGGTCGCCACCTCAACAAAACAACGATCAAAAACTGTTGCATTTATAGGTGGATCACTTGCGGTTAGCTTGCATCTGGGATTCGTAAAAGCGGCTGAAGAATACGATATAGAGGTTCGCAATAATGCAGGTGCTGGCTGTGGATTTTTGTTAGTGTCAACCGATGATAACGGTGTTCTTTTTTCTTGGTTGGAAGAATGTCATGCCGCACAGGCACGTTTTTTGGCAGAGAGGGTGTTTGATAATCCTGATTCACCCGATTTGGTGTTGTGGCTGAGTTCATGGGATCTCTCTGATCATATTTACCAAGGTCGGCATATCGTTTTTCCTTCAGAGGAAGGTGCGGAGGTGCTCAAGCATTTGATTGAGGAGATGATTGCACGTTTTAATGAAAAAGGTATTCTAGTTGGATTAAGTACTATCCCTACTCGAGGCGTGAGTGACTTTCTCCCAGCCGACCTAGATTCAACCGGGCAACACCGACGATATAATAAATTGATTGTCGACATTGTTAAAGATCATCCTCAATCCACTGTGCTTTTTGATTTGGCAGGACTGATCTGTTCAGGGGGGCCGCCTTGCCCTGAGTTTACCGAAGGACATAAGCTGAGGCCAAAAGATGGAGGGCATTTTGTGCTGGAATCCGCTACTTGGGTGGGGAGGCGAATGCTGCCTAAGATTGCCCACTGGCTCGGTTATAAACACTTATTGGGTCAAGAGGGTTTGCTGACTGTGCAGCAGTTCAAACACTCCGATGAGCAGCCGTTTCCCGTACAGCTTATTAACATCGATGCTGAGTCTGTTGCCTGGGATGTAGGATTCCGAACTGGTGATCATATTATTGCAATAAATGGACAAAGTATTATCAGTGTGGACACTGCAATAGACTTGTTAAATCCTGCGCATGAGAACACACCGTTGGTTTTTGAGTTAGAGCGTAAAGGGGAAAAGGTGGAGTTTAGGTATTTATTCAACGGAATTGAATAAAAAAAACAGGAATGACAATTATACAAAATTGGGTAGCTTTTGTAGGTAGCTTTTGTAGGTAGCATTGATGGTTAACATTGGCACGGTTGTTTGAGTGGAATAACATGACAACTAGGCTATCTTTACTGTGAGCTGTTATTGGAGATGCTCTATAAATGATTTTGTCGAAGCAGATTCAATACATACCCTTGGTCTTGTTGGTTGTTCTAGCGACCTGGTTTTTTTATCCGATACTATTTCTAGATAAATCAATAGTGCATGGCGACAATCTTCACTTTGGCTATGCATTGATGGATTTATTATCTCAAGCACTTCACGGTGAAACTCGGCTGGTATGGACGAATTTGGCTTATGGGGGACATCCTCTGTTTGCCGAAGGGCAGGGGGCTTTTGCCAATCCTTTGAATATTCTGATTGCTTGGTTTTTCCCGCCGATAGTGGGCCATAACGTGTTGCATTGGATGTCGATGATTATCGGTGGATTGGGTACTTTTGCACTTTGTCGAAACATGGGGTTGTCTCCGTTGTCATCAGGATTTGCAGCTTTGGGTGTTAGTTTTTCTTCGTTGTTTATCGGCGCACATACCAACATGATTGTAAGCGGAGCGATGGCTTGGATACCGTGGGCCATGTGCGCCACTGAAGTATGGTTAAAAGCGCCGAGTTTAAAATCATCTGCATTGCTTGGCATTGCTATTACATTATTGATAGTGGCTGGGTATCCGCACATATTGCACGGAACGATCATCTATCTGGTTGTGTCCTTGTGCGTCATTCCATTTCAATCTGTTTTGCGAAAAAAAGTAATGACGAATTTTCGGCGGTATCTATTCACCGGAGCGTTCGCGGTTTTGGTTTGTATTGGCTTGGCAGCAATCCAGTGGTTACCGCTCTTGGAATTGGCACAGTATTCTCACCGGAAAGATGGCATAGATATTGGTATGCAGATCGAGGGTGAGTTATTTTATCGGGGAGCCATCTTTTCCCTAACGTCGACAGAGCCAGTCAATTATTTCCCTGTGGTGGGGAGTCTCTTTATTTGTGTGATGGCATCGCTGGTGCTTCTTCTAAAAACTAAAACCCGAGCGATTGGACATTTGTTGGCAGCATTATTTTTATTTCAATTGGGATTAGCGAGTGCGTCCCCCGTTTTTCGATTCGTATACGATTATAATCTCATTCCCGGCATGCATAATTTTCGATTGATGTTTATTTATTTTTACATGAGCGTTGTTGGGATTTGTGTTGCATCGGCTTTTGCACTGGAGGCATTGTCTCAAGGCCAGTCCTTGCGGTGGCGGAAACTACTGCATTGGAAAAATTCGGCTTGGATTAAGTTCGGCATTTTTGGTATCCTAATCCTTTGTTGGGGTTGGGTATCCTATTATTTCCATATAAAGGAATCTCCCACCCTTAATTATGTAGTAGCACTAATGGGTGTTCCCCTATTGTTAGCTGCTGCTTTCAGTCGGTGGCGCTTTAATGTCCCGGTTGCTGCACTTATTTTATTACTAGTTGAAGTGGTTTATCTTAGGTTAGAGCCTTATTACTTCGTCGATAATAAGCTTCTTGAAGTATCGAAATCCGTTGATTTGGTAAAGAGTTATAACGATTGGCGTGAATACAAACATCTCGATGTGTCACACGCCAAGCTAATTACGTTTAGGCCACCCTATTCCCATATGTTAGATAGCGATACCAGCAAGATGGTCGAATCCATCGGTTCGGCATCTAATTTTTTGTGGAATATTTCTTCTTTTGACGGGTCTTTTGCGTTGCCGTTGTATCGGAAAAAACTTTTTGATAGTCAGGTTCGGAATGAAATTGAGGGTGAGTCGGATAGGGAAATGGGCAGTCGCTTGATTGATATCCTTGGCATTCGCTTTGTGACTTTAAATGAGCCCGTTGAAACTGAAGGTTTTAAAATAATTAGTTTGAAACCTGAAATCGGGCTGGCTTTCATGGAGAATGAGGCAGCATTGCCCCGTTTTCGGCTGTATCAAAAGAGCGTTTTTGTNGACGATGTTGACCAGGCGTNTGAAAAACTTAAATCAGTGACGGGTGATGTACTAGTCGTTGAATCTTCAAGTTTGGAGACAATTGGTGAGAACCATGAGTTTGTTTCTAACGGTGATATGAAGCTGGAAGTACGCTCCGATGATCCCATGGATTATCAATTTGAAATTCAGTTGGAAGTGCCTGGTTGGTTATTTATCTCTGATGCCAATTACCCTGGATGGTTTGCGACGATAGATGGGGAAGAGGCAGCTGTTTATAGCGCTCAAGTGTTAGGTAAGGCGGTTCGATTGTCGGCTGGTAGCCACTCGGTAAGGGTATATTTTGAGTCGCGAAGCTTTATTGTCGGGCGTGCCATATCTCTTGTTACTTTAGTCAGTTTGATTTTCTTATTTGCTTTATTGGCGTTAAAAAAGGTAAATAAATCCTTGGTTCAAGCAGATGTAGTGCCTCAACCTTGAGGCGGTTTTCAGGTTAAACGGATTTTACTTCACCACTAAAACTGTCTTTCTGTGTGATGTGGTTATTTTTATTCGGTCTGTTGGCAATGTTTTTACCTTTATCTCTCAGAGGAATTTCAAGAAAGCGATAGTTAATTTCAGTAAGGGTAAGGATTATGCCAATGCTGATAGACCCCAGTATCAGATAGTTTAATAGGAGAGTCTCGTTATTAATTCGGCCGGTGGCAAAGTGTTGAACCAATAAAAAAGTGGGAACGTGTATCAAATACAAGGAATAAGAGCGNGCNCCCAATGCNACNAAAAGCGGTCTTAACTTAAAGAAAACTGAAAAATAGTTTTTATCATATGAAGTAATCCATACCAGAATTGCGGCGACCAACGCTATTGCGCCTACTGTTACGCTTGACGGNGCTTTAAAGAGAGTCAGTCCGAATCCACCTAATGCGGCGGGTATATAGGCCAACAGAAATATCAGCAGGGCTATCAAGCAAGTGGTTAGGACTTTCATTTGACCCAATTTTTCAGCCAAGGTGATACTCCATGGGTGATTGTGAGTGAGGCCAATGAGAACCCCCCACATGAGTGCGTCCGTTCTACAGAACCAACCGTAGGTATATAACTGGCGGCCCCAGTTGAATTGCAGCGCTATGGCCAGAACCAACAACGGCACAAGTGCCTTTCTGGGTATTATTATTAAGACCAGCGGAAGCACTACATAAAACTGCTCTTCCAGTGAGAGGCTCCAATAGTGGCCGATAATGAAGGGGTTGCTGCATAGCTCACCGAAGCGACCTTCGCTAATACAGTAAGGGAGAAATAAATCAGTTAGATTCAGGCCCGCTGCGATGGCATCGTTAATGATCGTGTGTAGTGGCGGCAAAACAGTTGACCCAGGTAGTAGCCAGGTCACTGCGACGGGAATGAGTATCCATAACCAGGCGCTGGGCAAGAGTCTAAAAACACGCTTTATCCAAAATTTCCGCAATACTTGTCGGTTCGACTTATTGTTATCATAAATACTTAATAGTGATCGCGTAATGACAAAACCAGATATAACAAAAAATAGATCTACACCTGACCAGAATCCTACGTGCTTTCCCAGGGTTTGCCACTGCGGGATTTCCCAGGGAAAAATCATCGGAAGGTGTTGCAGCATAGTGAAGAGTACGGCGATACATCTTAGGCATTCAATGTCGGTGTTTTTATCTTTCTGCAAAAACTAGTACCTATCAACAGTTGATTAGTTTCAAAACAATCTACTTTTTTTACTGTTACTTAGAAATAGCTCTTTTTTTCTAATCCTGCCAGAGAAAACGCGTTTTCGTCTCACGAAATGGCTAAATGCTGTCTATACTCCCTAAACCCTTCCAAAAAGGTGCAGTCTTGCATGGTCGCCTTTTGTTCGATGCGCAGCGAATAAAGAGGGGTAGTTAAGCCGCTGCTGCTCTAGCCAAACTAGGGAAATGGAGTAACACAAATCGTGTCTANGAGTGCTGCAATTTGGTCTTACAGGGGGTTTATTGCAGGTAGTGTTAAGCGAGAGTTTCAGGCTCGTTACAGCAATTCTCTGTTGGGCGCGGTTTGGGGAGTGCTCAATCCTCTGGCATTAGTTTTTATCTATATCGTGGTTTTTTCTACCATCATGCAGGCGAGAATTCCTGATGTGCAGAGCGAAATGGCCTATGGCGTATATTTATGCTCAGGGATATTAACCTGGGGGTTTTTTACCGAGATAGTGACCCGTGGACAAACGGTGTTTCTTGATAACGCCAATTTGATAAAAAAACTGAGCTTTCCTCGAATTTGTTTGCCGCTCATTGTGATTCTTAATGCGTCCTTGAATTTCGCCATCGTATTTACCGTGTTTATTGTTTTTCTTCTGGTGAGCGGCAGTTTTCCGGGATGGGTGTCCTTAAGTGCCTTTGTTGTATTGGGTATTCAATTGATGTTTGCCATCGGGCTTGGAGTGACGTTGGGCGTGCTGAATGTCTTTTTCCGGGACGTTGGTCATGTGTTCGGTATTATTTTGCAATTTTGGTTCTGGTTTACCCCCATTGTTTATCCCATCGCCATATTGCCTGCATGGATACAGCCGATAATACAGCTCAATCCCATGACCACTATTATGTCGTCTTACCAGTCGATTTTCGTTTTTGGGAGGCAGCCCGACTGGTTTAGTTTGATACCGGTAATAGTGATTTCTTTTTTAATTTGCGTATTGGCAGCTCATCTCTTCAAAAAGCATGCAGCGGAGATTGTGGATGAAATTTAATGAGTCTAGTTAGGGTTAGTCATCTAGGTAAAGCCTATCGTCAGTATTCATCGCCTTGGTCAAGATTGGCCGAGTGGGTCCGCCCTAGCGTGCAAAGGCATACGCTCCGTTGGGTGTTGCGCGGCGTGGAGTTTACTCTTGAGCCTGGTGAGTCGGTTGGGATAGTGGGGGCAAATGGCGCGGGAAAGAGTACCTTATTAAAAATGATCGCTGGCACGACTCAATGTACAGAGGGAAGTATTGAGGTCAATGGTCAACTATCTGCATTGTTAGAGTTGGGAATGGGTTTCCATCCTGATTTTACCGGTCGACAGAATGCAATAATGTCAGGTCAGTTAATTGGCTTAACCTTAGAGCAAATTAAAGAACTGATGCCCTTCATCGAAGCCTTCGCTGAGATAGGGGATTATATCGATATGCCGGTGAGAACCTACTCTAGTGGTATGAGAATGAGGCTGGCGTTTAGTGTGGCTACGGCTAATCGACCTGATGTTTTGATTATTGATGAAGCTTTGTCAGTGGGTGATGCCTATTTTCAGCATAAGAGCTTTGATCGTATTCGGCAGTTAAAAAACGAGGGGTCTTCTTTGCTCATCGTTTCACACGACAGAAGTGCCATCCAAACCATCTGTGATCGCGCGATATTGCTGGAAGGCGGGGCCGTTATACGTCAAGGAGAGCCTGAGGATGTGCTGGATTTCTATAACGCACTGATGGCTAAAAAGGAACACGACACTATTCGTGAAGAAAAACTTTCTCGTGGCGGAGTGACGACGATATCCGGTACGGGTGAAGTGGAAATTGCCGAAATTCAATTGCTAAACCTAGTTGGTGACTCGATAGAAGTGGTGGGGATTGGGGAGTCAGTGGTTGTTAGAGTGAAGGTGCGAGTCAATCAGGCGGTACCGAGTTTGATTGTCGGGTTTATGAT
>JAESQG010000188.1 GCA_016765265.1 Pseudomonadales bacterium
CGCGTAATCTCTCTTCATCGCGGCGCGAATTATTTTCTGAAAATCGGAGATCATGCTGGGATTTAAATGCTTTACCGCCCCGAAATCATAAACAACAATGGTTCCATCAGGCCTAAAAGCAAAATTACCCGGATGGGGATCACAATGCACTGCGTTCAACTTATAAATCTGGCTAGCCTCCATATGAAATAATCGGTCACCTATCTCATTAATGGTGTCTTGCGAATACTGAGCTTGCGCCACGTCGTCTATGTGATCCCCACCTTCATAAATCAAGGTGATCACTTTTTTACTGGTAAACTCCTCCACAATATCCGGAATAACGATCTTGTCGTCCTCGCGATGGAATTCGCGCAGTAAACGTAAGTTTTCCGCCTCATGCTCGTAATCCAATTCCTCATAGAGAGATTGTCTAATCTCATCAAAAATAGCGTCTAAAATCTGTTTCTCTACTTTAACTAAGCCACCCAACTTTAATAATATTCGTAACTGCTTGAGGTCTGAGTCACAAGATTCATCCACGCCAGGATATTGAATCTTAACGACCACGTCTTTACCATCAAATGTAGTGGCACGATGCACTTGACCAATGGATGCAGCAGCAAAGGGTTCGGGGTCAAAGGTTTGAAATAAAGCAAAAGGGCCAGAACCTAACTCATCAGTCAACTGAGCTTGTATCACTTCAAATGGCAAGGGTGGTGCGTCTTTCTGAAGGGTTTGCAAGGCCTTAGAAACTTCCTCCGGTAGCAGATCCTGTACTTGTGACGCGATCTGCCCCACTTTCATCACTGCACCCTTCATCTCACCAAGAGTTTCTGCGACTTTGAGTCCTATATCTAGGAGTAACTTTTCCTTTTGTTCAACCTTCTTCTCTTCAGACCGAAAAACACTCAAAACTGAAGCTGAGGTGACGTTTCTAGCAATGGTCGCTGTCATTCCCGCCAATTTGAAAAACCGTTTCCGAGGAGTTGTTGCACTGAACTTCTTTAGGTATTTTTTATCCTGATTCGCCTTTCCTGTACCCGCTTTTTCTGTACCCGCTTTTTCTGTATCTAACCTTCCTTTATCTGACCTTCCTTTATCTGACATCGTTTTATCCGACCGTTAAAAATCCAACTTCTTTTCCTTGCGATTTCGTCTTAACAACCCGTAAGAAGCTGTTCCTTTAGGTTCTCAGGTATTTTCTTGATAATCAATCTGTCACTGTCTCTCTCGTAAACAACATCTTTTCCTAGTAGATCGGATGAAAACGCGATACTCATGCCACCCCCCTGACCGGAATATCGTACAAATTTTTTCAACTCTCTTCTATCTGTGGGTATCTCTTCACTCAAGCCGAACCGTTGATCCATTGCAAATTGCAGAAAACTATCAGGATCATCGGCATCAAGTGAATAGGAGAGCTCTTTTAATATGACCGGCTCTCCGCTTTTGGCTTTGTCGTCACAATAGGAATAAGCTTTCTTTTTGTACTCTTTAATTTGCTCAGCATCAAGGGATTGATTTTCACAAAAATAATCAACAGCCTCCACCAAAGTACTCGTTTCATCTGTAGTATTAAAACTCTCTTCGAAACCAATCAGCTTCCTAAAATACTCTACTACTCTCCCGTTGCCTTTCCCCCTAGCGGCTGTAATGTATTGCTTATTGTCATCCGCTACACGTGCCTCTTGCCATTCTAATATATTGATAAGAGCAACCGACTGTACATTACTAATATCCAGATACCGACAAGATTCCAAAGACATCTCATCGGTAACGACCACACCTTTTACTTGACTCAATATAGCGACTAACAAAAACCCTTTTGCCGACTCGGTATAGTGCTCAAGATAAAGGTAACCCCCTGTTGCCAACATACTAGCGGTTATTTCCGAGGCATAAGTATCCGCTAACTGTTTAGAAAACTCTGTCCATGTTAGGGTTTCATCTAGATACTCTCTCAGGCCAACACTAAAATCCGGCACCTTTGCCTCTATTGACGCATTCTTCGGTGCAAAAAAACCAAAATACTTTTCAGCTTTTGTTCTATGGCCTTTTTTCATCTGACCCGATAAGTGCTCCAACTCGGGCGTATTGGGTAACGCTGTCTCTCTATATTTAACGCTAACTTCTTCAGTGACTAAATTCTTATCTACAAAGTGAACAATACTATTTATTATACTCATTAAACGATCACATCCTAAATCAGGTCTCATAACGGAAAAGACTGGCACAGGCCATTTTTGACTGACTTTGGATTTGCATCAAGTAAAATATTTAAAAAATTAATTAGCTATAATTTGACAAACTAACAAAGGCTGCACTCAATATAAGACTGCACTTTTATTACTTGAAGATATAAAGAGTGGCAAAGCTAATGGCAACAATAACGCTGGCTACGAACGCGTAAGTCAAAAGTTTGTTGTCCAAATTAAGTTTTCTAGGGGAACTTAATTCTTCAACCAGTTTAACAACAACGTGAGTCTCTGCGGAGGATGTAGATTCTACATACACTGGCGCCGCATCGTTTATGGTTCTTGGTTCCGTTGAGTGTGGTTTTCGCGGTATAGGTGTGAGAGGCTGGGAAGCTTGAGTTGGCAAAGAATGAATCGATGACACCTTGGTCTTTGGTATCAATGAGGGTTCGGTTTGAATAATCGTCGCCNGCTCTACNGGTCCGCCGTGTTTACCATCCCTCAATTGGGTATGGTCATGGCCGGACTTGGCAGCTGGTCCTATAACAATAAAAGANAACTCGTCAAATTTAATATTATCGNCCGCCCTTAGCAGGGTTTNAGTCACTTTAATTCCNTTAACAAAAGTACCATTTGAGGAATTAAGATCTTTTATATACAACAAACTGCCTCGGACTGTTAACTCCGCATGACGACGAGATAAAAAATCTCCGGGAAATGAAATATCACACTGTTTGTCTCGACCCAAAATCATCGACTCGCCAATATCAAAAGTTTGGATCTGCAATCCACCAGTATCGCGAGTCTGAATCTGCCACCCCGTAGGCTGCCTTTTTACTAATCGACGTGCTTGCTTTACTCCAGAATCTTCAGTGGCCAACGTAGACCTTACCACCTGCCCTCTTACTTTCGGGTCCACTAATTCAAGCTCAACCGTGTTAAGGGTTATGACATCGCCGTGCTTTATCAACAGTTTTTGATCGACTTGACGGCCATTGACTATAACCGATTGATCGCCACTTTTATCGGTTATAAAAATCGTCTCGCCATCAACGGCGAATTCGGCATGCAGGCTTTCTACTCCCGGCACATCAACCACCAAGCTATTGGATTTCGCTCTACCTACCGTAACGTATGGCCCCACTAGCCAAATCGATTTTTGCGGCGAATCTTTAATTTGGAGCTTGAACATTAGAAAGCAATCCCTTGTGATGCATATCCGCTCGACAGAAAACGAATAATAATCATACAGACTAGATTAGGCTACAGTGTCCATACTGATTTGTTGAATTTAACATGGATAGGATGTAATTGTAGTGCAGACTGGTAGTTGAATGGGAATTATACAGATACTAATTCATCATCGCTAGGAAATGTTTAAGCACGATATAAAGGTTAATGTTTAATCACTTTTTCTGCGATCTTGTTCGCCTCTGCGCTTTTCTATACCACCACCATCCGATCTAGCATGAAACTTTTTGCGTCTACTCTCATCAGCGGAACGTCGATCTTCGTATTGAACATAGCTGCATTCACAGGTAGTCACATCACAATCTTCAAGGGGTAGCGGAGGGGTTTCACTTAACAAAAAACGTTTACCTTCAAGCTGTTTTACCGTAGCACACGCGTTTTCATCGAAACTTATTGAATGGCCTCGAAAATCTTTGATGGGAAACGTGACATAATCGCTTACCACTAGTTTGGGCTTGCGCACAAACTGACGCCTACGGGAGCCGTAATATCCAAATCCGACAATACAAAAAAGCACAAGCAATAGAACCCAAATCACCTGACTATCCCTCGTTAATCACTTATACACTTAATCACTTATACACTAATAGAACATCCTGATAAGAGTGTAGCTTGAATTATGTACCCCGCTTCCATAACCATATCGATTAAATGGATTTACGCCCGTAGCTGATATAGACCGCTAGACCCTATTGTGAAGATTCAATTTATGACATAATCCCACGTTCGTTTATTGACCGCTTTGAACCACCTTTTAACCACCTATCAACGACCTTATTAACAACGAGTTGCAACCAAGAGTGACACCTAGCCAATGAGCATTCAGTGGTATCCAGGCCATATGCACAAGGCCATCAAACAAATCAAAGAAGTCTTGCCTAAAATCGATCTAATTATTGAAATGCTTGATGCCCGCATCCCCTATAGCAGTGGCAACCCTGTCATTAGTCAACTGAGCGGTAACAAACCTCGCATCAAAATCCTCAACAAGAGCGACCTTGCCGATCCTCAAATAACACTGTCATGGCAAAAATATTGGGAAGAAGAACTGAATATAAAATCAATAACACTCGCCCCCAATCAACCCGAAAAGATAAAACAACTTTCTCAACTCATCAAAAAACGAGTCCCAGGTAAGGACAACACATCATCTGAAAAAGGAGGCCAAATTATAAATGTAATGATTATGGGCATTCCTAACGTTGGAAAATCCACGCTCATAAACACGTTAACCGGAAGAGCATTGGCCAAGACGGGTAACGAGCCAGCAGTGACCAAAGGACAGCAGCGCATAAATCTCGGTAACGGAATCAGTTTGCTAGATACGCCCGGTATTCTCTGGCCTAAGGTAGACAACAAAAAAAGTGGCTATAGGCTGGCCGCAACAGGTGCTATCAGAGACACTGCCATGAGCTATGACGATGTCGCGTTTAATACAGTTGACTACCTGTTGAAAGCCTACCCGCTGCGTCTGAGAGAGCGCTATCAATTAAACACACTTCCCGTTACTGAGCTTGAGTTCCTGGAAGCGGCTGGTGCTAAAAGAGGTTGTTTGCGATCAGGAGGCATGGTTGATTTAGAGAAAATTGCTACGGTTTTCCTTAACGAACTTCGCAACGGTATGCTAGGAAGAATCAGCCTGGAAACCCCTAGCATGATGGTCGAAGAAGAAGAAGAACTAGCACACTTTTTAGCTAAAATAGCCGCGGAAAAGGAGGCGAAGAAAGCGGCTCGGAAAAAGAAAAAATTGAGAAGATAATATGCCTGCCCATACTCCTCCTCGCCCGATATCTAAAGGCTGCGTAACCTGTATACACTGAACATTAGCTATTCTCAGTGCTATTATCCCACTATCAAAGCTCTTAGCCATATACAGATCATGGTTGTCTGCTAAAATTAGTGTTGCATTAGTGTTATTTCAAGTCGTTAAAATGACTTACCTTTGTTCAAGTAGGGTTCTCGCAATAGCTATGAACAAGCAACATATAGTCATCATTAGTGGTGCCGGTGTCAGTGCCGAAAGCGGACTGACGACCTACCCCTATGTGGATGAAGACCTTTGGGACATGTACGATATAACCCAATTGACCAGCGCAAAAGCCTTCAATGCTGACCCAGAATTAGTATTACGATTTTATAATGAGCGACGAAAAAATGTGGAGTCTGCTCACCCCAATTCCGCACACAGCGCTGTGGCGGATTTAGAAAAGTATTTTGACGTGACTGTCATCACTCAAAATGTAGATGACCTCCATGAAAGAGCCGGCTCAACAAACGTGATACACATACACGGTGAAATATTAAAAGCACAAAGTTCTAAAGACCCAAATCTCATCACAGACACTCGCGGAAAAGATATAAACGTGGGTGACCTGTGTAAACTTGGCAGTCAATTAAGACCCAACGTTGTCTGGTTTGGTGAAGATAAACCGATGATGACTACTGCTACAAATGTGATTACTCACGCAGATGTACTGTTGGTCATCGGGACATCTTTAGCAGTTTACCCAGCAGCGTCTCTGGTAACCGAAGCCCCACCCGAAATCCCTATCATAGTAGTGAGTCTAGAGATTGAAACTGAACTAGAAAATGCGGTCTTAATCCAAGAAAAAGCCGTTACCGCTATACCCCGGCTAGTTAATCATTGGCTCGAAGAGCGAGTAATTGATCTCGCGGGATTTTGATTGCCTATCTTTATTTTGTCACTTGACCTAATTATTAGAGAGACACCACTTAGCGTCGCTGCATCACCGCAAATCGCCATACTTCATCTGGACAAAAGCAGGCCGAATGGTAACAATAGAGATCGGTACTAATTAAAATAACCGCAACATCACCTTTTATATTAGCTTCAAACTAATCACCTTCGATAATACATATAAATGACAACTATTTTTTGGCTTTCATGCACAGTGATCATTTACACCTACTTTGGTTACCCATTGCTCATATGGTTGTTAGCCAAGAGATTCGTTACCAATGATTTATCGGAAGCGCAACTATCAGAACCGAGAGACTGGCCTAGCATCACAATACTCACACCGGTGCACAACGATCTAGATAAAGCAAAAAAGAAAATTGAAAACCTGATGGAATTGGATTATCCCAAGGATAAACTCACTATCATGATGATATCCGATGGCTCCACAGACGGTAGCGACAAATACCTAGGTAATGACAGCCGCATAAGGTTTATTGGTTATTCACCAAGACAAGGCAAACCCACTGCGTTAAATACAGGCGTTAAAGATATTGAATCCGACATCGTGGTTTTCACCGATGTACGTCAACAGGTAAAGTCTGACGCCGTCAAACGTCTGGTGTTTCGATTACTGGAACCGGGTATCGGTGCGGTAAGCGGCGAGTTAGTATTGCTTGACCCTGAAACAAATACAGGCGCACACGTGAGCCTGTACTGGCAATATGAAAAGTTTATACGCATTGCCGAAAGTAAGGTTGCCTCTGTCGCCGGTGTCACTGGAGCACTCTACGCCATACGAACCAAAGACTATACACCGCTAGCCCCAGACACCTTACTTGATGATTTTGAAGTGCCCATCGAGATCATTAAGAAAGGTGATCGCTGTATTTTGGAACCTGGCGCCATAATTTACGACTATCCCCAGGAAGACACTGCCAGCGAAAAAGTGAGAAAAATCCGCACTCTCACCGGCAATTTCCAGTCGTTCTTCCGTCATCCCTGGGTCTTCTCGCCCCGCGAGAACCCCATTTGGCTACAGTTTATTTCCCATAAGTTTTTACGCTTAGTGGTGCCCTACTTTTTGATGCTAACGTTAATTAGCTCTGCATTTTCGGATGGTCCCTTTTATCTCTTAGCCTTTTGGGGGCAAGTAGGGTTTTATTCACTAGCTCTTTTAACCAATATCATCCCAGCACTAAAGAACAATCGTATAGCCAGTCTGGCAAATGTTTTTACCGAACTCAATTGGGCAGCAGTTCTCGCCTTAAAAAACTACCTCAGCCAAGAAGTAAACGTAAAATGGGATAAAACATCATGAGCCACTTGGTTGCTTTGATGTACCACGCAATCTATGCCAACGAGACTGAACTTGAGACCATACCGGAGGAAGATCGTCCTTATGCCATCTCAACTCACCAATTTGAGCAACAACTGGAAATTTTAAAAAAACAAAACATCCCAGTGTTAGAGCCTCAGGCAATAAATCAAACTCCTCCTCCGATCCGTGGCGTCATCCTTACTTTCGACGATGGCGATCAAAGTTTTTTTAAGCACGCCTATCGCATACTTAATGATAAAGGACATAAAGCTATGTTCTTTATTAGCACAGACCTTATCGACCAACGTGATGACTTCTGCACTTGGGATGAGCTAAAAGAAATGGCCGAGGCCGGTATGCTGATACAATGTCACGGCCAGACTCATCGTTTTTTTGACGACCTAACGGAACAAGAATCACGTTCCGAGTTTCACACCGCGCAACAAACACTGCAACAACATACCGGACAAAAAGTGTATGCCATCTCTTTTCCTGGAGGGAGATATACTGAAAAAGATATTGCGGTGGGTAAGTCTCTCGGGTATACCTGCTTCTACACTTCCGAGATCGGCACCTTGCAAACCCATCGGGTTAACAACAGTAGTCCGTTACCCCGTCTACCCATTCGTCAAAACACCAGTGAACAAGAGTTTTTATTGATGGCTAGTGCGGATAGTCGTTATATCAGGAAGGAAACTTTTAAGAACTTTCTAAAAAAAATGATGAAGAATATATTAGGCAATACGCTTTATCATAGTTTATATAAAGCCGTAACGGGTTAAGCAAAAATTAACAATAGCCCCCAACAAAAAGCCGGGGGCTATCACTGATCTTTTAATCCTCTTTAACCGGTGGGGATTTCTTTAAAAGGGATCCCTTTATCTATGCGTTGCTCCGCAGGTAACCCCAACACACGCTCGCCGATAATATTACGTTGGACCTCATCTGTCCCGCCCGCAATACGAATACCAGGAATACCCAGATAAAGCTCCTGCCACATACCGCTACTATAGGTTGCATTTTCCCCATACTCAGCACCGAGGCCGCCTTGCATCTCCATTGCAAAAGCGGCAATTTCCTGTAAAAGGACACCCATGGTCACCTTTAGGATAGAACTTTCCGAGCCAGGCATACCACCCTTAGACAATGCGGATAGAGTGCGATTAACCGTTAACTCCATGGCCTTCATGCGGCTATAATATTCTGCAATCTTTTGTCGCACCGCAGGGTTGTCCTTCGCGGGAGCACCGTCCACATAAGCGTTTTCTGCAACGCGGTTTAACTCAGAAAGAATCATATCCGCCCCCATCCCCAAACCACCACCAATGGACATACGCTCGTTCATCAGTGTAGTAAGAGAAACTGACCAACCGTTGCCCACGGCATCCAATCGATTTTCATCCGGTATTTTTACATCGGTAAAAAACACTTCGTTAAAGTTTGCGCCACCGGTAATTTGTTTAATGGGACGCACCTCTATTCCCGGTGATTCCATATCCACAACAAAATAAGTTAAGCCCTTGTGTTTAGCGACATCAAAATCGGTACGGGTTACCAAGATACCCCATTTGCAATAATGCGCTCCTGAAGTCCACACTTTTTGCCCGTTGATAATCCAATCATCACCGTCTTTGACCGCCCGAGTTCGCAGCCCTGCCAAGTCAGAACCCGCCGCAGGCTCACTGAACAACTGACACCATATGACATCACCACGCAACATGGGAGGCAACCATTTTATCTTTTGCTCAGGTGTTCCATGCACTTGTATGGTAGGACCAGCCATCCCTAATCCGATCATAAATATATTGGGCGAGGTTTTATATTTGGCCTCTTCCTGGCCAAATATAATATTTTCCATTAGTGATCCACCACGACCACCTAAGTCTTTTGGCCAAGTAATGCAGGCCCAACCTGCATCTGCCTTTTTTCGTTGCCAAGCTTTACATTCAGCGATCATTTCAGGGCTTTCACGGTCGGAAAACATACTCAATGTCGAATTGTCATCGGAACCACGCTTCTCAGCATTAGCATCTAGCCACTCTTGCACTTCTTTTCTAAACGCGGCTTCTTTTGGAGAGTCATTAAAATCCATTGTATTCATCCCTATACTTTATAATTTATTGATTTTATAAATTACTACTTTTATCAACGAGTGTTACGAAGCTTAGTTTTTTCAAGCCGCCTCTTTTGATTCCAAGACTTTGTATAATTTCTCCTTCCAGACACCGGCACCACCCAAAAGAGCCTCCTGTAACTTCATTCGCTTTAATAATAAATGAGGATTTGCTTCCCAGGTAAAACCGACGCCACCGTGAATTTGCACATTTTCTTGTGCCGCATAAGAAAATGCATCGATGACCCCCACCCGAGCAACTGCAGCTGCTTCTGGAATATCGGCAGCACTACTGGTTAACGCCCATGCGCCATAAAAGCAGTTCGAACGGCCCATCTCTACCTTCACATACATATCAGCTAAGCGATGTTTGATTGCTTGATAGGAACCAATTTGTCGACCAAACGCATATCGTTCCAGGGCATAATCCCTTGCCATATCAAGAGCACGTTGCGCTCCCCCTAACTGCTCAAAAGCAACTAATATAGCGGTACGGTTAATGCTTGTTTCCAACAACTCCTCGCCTTTTCCTTCTGCTCCCAAAAGAACCGCATCAACGTTTTCAAAACTAATCACAGCTTGTTTGCGGGTTAACTCCATTGTTTTTAATTGAGTACGACTGACGCCTGTTTGTTTCAAATCTACCACATATAGCGACAGGCCTTTCGCTCCATTGGCAGCTACTACTGCGAGATCAGCGCAGAGACCATCACTGACCGGTAACTTAGTGCCATTAAGCTTGCCGCCCTTTACTTCTGCAGTAATTCCAGCGGCATCATATCGCCCAGCCTTTTCATAAACGGCCATTGTCCCGATTAACTCGCCGCTCACGAGCTTAGGTAGAATCTCGCTCTTCTGCTTATCACTTCCCGCAGTAATAATTGCTTCGACGGCACCAAAAATAGAAGCGGAAAATGGCGTGTGAGCATAGTGATAACCCAGCTCTTCAGCAACCACAGCTAGATCTAAATAGGTCATGCCGGAGCCGCCGTATTGTTCCGGAACGGCAATGCCTAGCCACNCGTTATCNATCATCAGTTTCCATAGATCTTTATCGTAGTCCGTTTCTTCGTCCATATGTTTGTGTGCAGATTCAAGAGTCGCTTTATCTCTCAATAGCTTTTTTGCCGCATCGCGCAACACATTNTGGTCTTCATCAAACAGGAAATTCATCGTTNCATACCCTCCGTGAGNNTTCGAATTTACTCAAATCAAATNAGATTTANGTAAATTATTAGGTCCTTCGTGNCTTTTAATTTTCTTGNNTTCACATTTCTTATTATTCAGATTACNAACTAAGGATCATCAGAGTTTGAGTCTAATCGCCTTATAACTGACTCTACTAGAAGGGTGTACTACAAAGCAAGTCATCTCAAATTTCGTTTTATNAGATGACATTTTATAGGGCGATAAAAAGAGTGGTCGTAGCAGGAGTGTAACGTATAGGAAATTTCAGTTTGTTTTTGAACCAAAAAAAAGCTCTGACAGAGCAGAGCTTTTTTTATATTCAAGAGGCCTTAGGCATTCTTCATTCAAGATCACCTAAGCTTTCAAGCAAAAAATCATAACANTTTTCTTTAACCTTNTTATCTCCACGCTGTTTCATTGCTGCGCGAGGATGCTGATTCAAATAGCCACTAATGCCGTAAATATCATTGAAACCCCATTCAATTTCTTTGCGTAGATCAATCATATAATCTTGTATCACTTTATAGATNGGNCGCACNTCAAATTTTGGGTTTTTCAAAAAATTNAGNAGCAACTCTAGATTACAATTTCCNGCGCCNCGNCCAATTCCATTGACGGTAGCATCTAATAAATTAACNCCTTCAATAATACACTGCTGAGTATTAGAGAACGCCAATTGCTGGTTATTGTGCCCATGGAATCCCAGTTCTTTACCCGGTGCATGAGTCTTAAATAGCTTTAGGTAAGCCGTAATTTGCTCCGAATAAAAGGCACCAAAACTATCCACAAAATAAAGGAAATCAACTTCTGGCGACGCTTCAACCTGCTGCAGCGCTTCAATGAGATCAGTTTCTATAGCAGCAGAAGGAGCCATAATATTAATGGTGGTTTCATAGCCTTGATCCTTGCATGCCTTAACCAAGTCTAGGCCCTTATCAATATCCGCAACGTAACAAGCGGTGCGAATCATACCCACCACGCTTTGGTCCGCAGGTAACAAACTTTGGGTATCAACTCGCCCTACATCGTACATCACTGCCAACACAGATCGAGAATCCCCCTCATAGGAATCAACAACCCTCTTCAGGTCATCTTCATCACAAAAATTCCACTTGCCGTAAGCTTCACGAGTATAAACATCGCTCTCACAGAGTTTTTTCCCGATCTCCATATAGTCGACACCGGCGCTACAGGCTCCTTGATAAACCGCCTTTACAAAATCGTCGCTGAAATGGTAGTTGTTGATTAAACCACCATCTCGGATGGTGCAATCCAGCACTTTTAACTCTTCACGGAACATGCGTAAAACTCCTTAACAATTACTCTTTTACTAAACTCATTTACAACTAAGAACTAGAACAGGCCGTTGAATGGCTACCTAGAGGGGAACGAAACTTTGAGGGCAAAAGAATGACAATCCAATTAGGTCACGGCGATCAATACAAAACTCTAATCCTTAAGCAAACCGCCCTTAGACTTCGATCTCTCTAGCCGGTTGCGTACAGTAAAGGAAATAGGACAATTTTCAAAGCCATTGAGCACTATTTATGGGTATTTATTCGACATTTAAACAGGAACTTATGAAATTTTATCGTAGAATCAACGCTATCTCGTAGTATTTCCGGGAATCATCGGAAAATACCATGGCGTTGATTTTGTCTACATATCATTCTATATAGACATGAGCCCAATCTGGTGTAAACATAATCCTCAACTACGGACTCCCAGATTAATGAGACAAGACTGGAAATACGAATAATGACTGACGATGATTTTGAACAGTTTAAGAAGGAGACCTTTGACATAGATCCTCTTAGACAAAATAGGGTGCAGCCACGAAAAGTCCACCATAAGCCCACAGGAGCACAATTAGCCCGACAAAAGGCAGCAAGCACAGACTCGAAAAAAGACTCCAATACTCTCAGCACAGAGTATGTGGACATGATAGATCCACACGATATTATTCAGTTTAAAAAAGACGGTGTGCAAGAAGGTGTCTACCGCAAACTCCGCTTAGGCAAATATACCACTGAAGCAGTTCTTGACCTTCATCGTAAAAAACTCCTTCAAGCTCGCCATGAAACTTATCAGTTTATTCAAGATGCTAGATCCATGGATTTGCGCACAGTCATGATACTCCACGGCAAGGGCGCAAGCAGCAATCCACCTGCCTTGATAAAAAGCTACGTTAATAGGTGGCTCACCGAAATGGACGAAGTGCTCGCATTCCACAGTGCGCAAAAACATCATGGTGGAACCGGTGCCGTCTATGTTCTACTGCGCAAAAGTCAACGGGAAAAACAACAAAATCGACACCGGCATTCACGATAATCCTGGTTAACGAGACATCCCGCCAATAGATCGTATTTTATACAGCCATAAAGCAGTGGTATCCCTGTTTTTAAACGCCCCTTGCAATAATACGTCTTGTATAGAAAACTCGATTTTAGATACAATACCGCCTTCTTCATACACCTCTCTCTTCAACCCATTAGCTGCAGACTGCCCACGATGAAACAAAACATTACCGCGTTATTTAACATAGAGCATCCCATCGTTTTACCTGGTATGAGCATGGTCGCAGTTCCCAAACTGGTGGCTGCTGTTTCTGCAGCGGGCGGTTTGGGAATACTCGCGACAGGACCTCTGAGTGCTGAGGAAACGCGATCTGGAATTCGCGAAATTCGCTCCCTAACAGACAAGCCCTTTGGTATCGGTGTCACACTAATGATGCCGGGCTCGAAAGAAAATGCAGAAATTGCGCTGGAAGAAAAAGTGCCTGTTATCAATTTTTCTTTGGGTAAAGGTGATTGGATAGTTGAGCGTGCCCATGCTTACGGCGGAAAAGTCATTGCCACCGTGGTAAATGAACGCCACGCACTGGCCGCGCAGAGATATGGCGTAGACGCCCTAATGGCAACTGGTTATGAAGCAGCGGCCCACGGTGGTCCTGTCACCTCCCTGGTACTCACACCCGCTATTGCAGATATTGTAGATATCCCCGTTATTGGAACCGGGGGTTTTGCCGATGGCCGAGGATTGGTAGCCGCCATGGCATTAGGAGCACAAGGGGTGGCCATGGGTAGCCGGTTTTCCATTACCCAAGAAAGCCCTATTCATGACAATACAAAACAAGCAGTGGTGCAAAACGGGATTGAAGATACCCTCTACACCTCAAGATTTGATGGTATGGATTGCCGAATAATGAAAACACCCAGAGCAGAACAACTGATCCGCAGCGCTCCCAATTTATTTAACGCCTTGAAAAACTCTTTCCAACTCGCCAAGAGTTTGCAAATTCCATGGATTAAACTGTTTATAGGAACGCTAATCAAGGGACCAAAAATGATGCTGCAGCTTTCTCAAGCGGCTAACGCATCTGAAGCGATTGATTTGGCCANTAATCAAGGTGACTGCGAGAGAGGCGTTCATCTAGTGGGCCAAGTGCAGGGTCGCATTAAAGACGTGCCCACTGTCGCAGAGGTAATGGAGCGTGTAATGAAGGAGGCCAATGCAGCAAAGGCTGCTTTTCTTTAATGCCAATTCATTATTTATATACACCTAGGAACAATTAACACCACACATTCAATCACAACAATACTCAATCTCAACAATACTCAATCTCAACAACAGTCATTCACAAATACAGTCATTCACAAATACAGTCAGCTAAAAATAGAGGCAATTATGGGACCATTATCAGGATATAAAATTATCGAACTAGCNGGNNTAGGACCTGGACCNTTCTGCGGCATNATGCTNGCAGACATGGGCGCNGANGTNATTCGNGTTGANCGNATNGGTGGCAGCCCGGCGTCCGCCGGTGGACACGACATTCTATTCCGTAGTCGGCGCAACATAGCCGTAAACTTAAAAAGCCCTGAAGGTGTTGAAACTATTTTAAAGCTTTGCGAAAGTGCCGATGGCATTTTCGAAGGTTATCGACCAGGCGTCACTGATCGCTTAGGTGTAGGACCTGAACAATGCATGGCGCGAAATCCGAAGCTGGTTTATGGCCGAATGACGGGGTGGGGCCAAACCGGTCCATTATCCAAAGCGGCTGGTCACGACATTAATTACATTTCAATCTCCGGCGCGCTCCACGGCATCGGCCGGGCTGGAGAGAGGCCTGTGCCTCCTCTTAACCTGGTGGGCGATTTTGGTGGCGGCGGAATGATGATGGCATACGGGATGGTTTGTGCCCTGCTAGAGGCACAAAAATCAGGCAAGGGCCAAGAGATAGACTGTTCTATGCATGAAGGTTCTGCTGCTTTGATGGCGATGTTTTTCTCTATGCTCGGCAGTAAGATGTGGGTTGATGAACGCGGTGCCAACCTTCTCGATGGCAGCTCTCACTTCTACGACACCTATGAAACCAAAGACGGAAAATTCATCTCGGTCGGCTCCATTGAGCCTCAGTTTTATGCACTGTTAATAGAAAAATCCGGGGTGGATAAAAAAGAAATCTCCAACCAATTTAACCAACCTAAATGGCCAGAATTTAAAGCCTCATTAACCGAAGCATTCTTACAGAAAACCCGCGATGAGTGGTGCGACATTATGGAGGGCTCAGATGTGTGCTTCGCACCNGTACTAACTNTGGCAGAAGCGCCGGACCATCCACACAACATAGCACGANATTCATTTATCGAAGTTGATGGTATCAAGCAACACGCACCTACTCCACGCTTTAGTAGAACCCCTTCCGGCACCCCTAAATCAATGGGCAAAGTGGGCGAAGATACNGAGGCCATNCTTGCGGATTGCGGACTTTCAGCNGAGGATATTGCCACCTTAAAATCACAAGGTGCTGTTGCGTAAAAACTCAATAACAAGCTGTATCATTACCAGCTTTACCACTCGAGGAATAAGTGTGAACTTACAAGATAAAATAATAGCCGTCACTGGCTCCGGCAGAGGACTAGGTCGNCAAATGGCTCTTAGCTTCGCCAACAAAGGTGCTAAATTAGCGGTCATCGATCTTAACAAAGACGATCTAGCTGAAACCGTAAAACTCTGTGAAGAGGCGGGCTCTTCGGCTAAAGNTTATCGCTGCAATGTCGCGAATGAAGAAGAGGTGGAAAAACTCTTTAATGATATCGTCGCAGACTTCGGCACCTTGCACGGTCTGGTTAATAATGCGGGCATTACTCGTGACGGATTATTAGTGAAAGCCAAAAACGGTAAAGTCGAAAAGAAGATGACCTTGCAACAATGGCAGGCCGTCATTGATGTCAACTTAACNGGCGTTTTTCTCTGTGGCCGCGANGCCGCGACAAAAATGATAGAATTAGGTGTCGACGAAGGAGTGATAGTGAATATCTCNTCAATCGCACGACAAGGCAATTTTGGTCAAACCAATTATTCCGCNGCGAAAGCNGGNGTCGCNGCCATGGCAGAAACNTGGGCGAAAGANCTTGCNCGTTATAANATTCGGACCGGCTCTATTGCNCCAGGAACAATAAATACCGANATGCTCGCCGCGATGAAACCCGAAGCGCGAGAGCGATTGGTCGAAGGCGTACCGTTAAAGCGTTTAGGCGAACCAGACAATATCGCCCAAACCGCTGTGTTTATTTTTGAGAACGACTACTTTACCGGTCGCTGTATTNAGACCGATGGCGGTCTTCGTTAAATACTCATACCTGTTACAGACTTACACCGTCAGGGTCGGCCTAGCCCACCCTGACTTTGGGTACCGACGCCCGTACTATCAAATTGAAATGGTTCCACCAATCTCNCCCGTCCTAAAATCTCCTAAAGCCCTAATTCGCCTAATTTGACCAAGCCACATTCCAGGGTTGTTTCATTTGAAGATGATGACCTCAAATAACGCATATAAATTAATTAACACTTTTTTTTATTTTTAATCGCATCACATATAACTTCTGCTAGTCTGGAAAGACACAATAAAAATTCAACATCAGACCACCCCACCGTTTGGCCAATATTTGCTTAAGGAAAAGCAGCATCATGATATCAGGACAGTCCCTAATACATATAATAAAGCAAGAAGCCTCAAATATTATTTCATCACCCGCTGCTGTATTAGTATTAACTCTAGCGATATATCTTGTTGGGGAAGCCATTTGCCTTTATCTGACGGANACCTTAGTGGTTCCAACCTTGTTCTCCGCACTTATGTTTCCATCACTACTTAGTGCTGGCTCCAATTTTTCATCACACAAACGGTCCAAAGATTTTCGAGCGTAGACTACGCACTAATTTGAGGCGTACAGTAAAAATANCGANATGCTGGACTGACGGAGATTGAAGAAGTAGTCAGTGAGANCCCGTTCATTTTTACTGATGCAACCAGTTTTGAATCTCGTTGCGTTTCTAAAGCATCTCTTCTGCAATAACCTCCAACACCTCTTTTCTACCCCCCGCGTTAATCACCATGGTACTTACTTGATTTTTTAGACCCGCTTCTTTCCAGGCTTGTAATCGTTCTTTTATACGCTCTTTAGGGCCAACAAGAGCAGTTTCATCTACCAATGAATCAGGCACAGCAGCCATGGCTTCAGCTTTTTCCCGCCCAGATAAAGGTCTTGTATTATACTCGCCTCCTCTTCGTAACCCATTTTAACCGCATAATCATTATAAAAATTCTTTTCTCTTGCGCCCATGCCGCCAATATAAAGCGCCAAGTTTGCTTTGACCGGCCGCCGACAAGCATCTAGATCATCCCCCATATTGGCTATCACAAATGGCGATATATTAAATTGATCAGAAGTTCGAGAAGATTTATCCAAACCTTTTTGCACAGATTCGGCAAACACATGGTAGCGTTCTGGGTTCATCCAAATGGGAAAAAACCCGTCGGCGATTTCAGCCGCGCAAGCAATACCATTGGGGGTAATCGACGCCGTATAAATCGGGATACTAGTATCCGCTGCCAAAATACTTTTAAACGGTTTCCCCAATCCGGTAGCACAACTTATGCAGTCTTTGCATTTGCTCCATACCCATAGATTGTCACCTACCCTTACTAAAAAGTAACTGAGCTTACAATTGCTAACAAAAGCTTAATGAAATAAAGAGCACGTGAATGGCGTTAGGATTGGATTAGTCGGTGCGTATTTAAAACTTAATACCCCGATGTATTGCCGATATTCCACTGAGTAAATCGTGATACTCCACCTTATCGAAACCCGCCTCACTCATCATCTCTTTTAGGGTTTCTTGATCGGGATGAATNCGNATAGACTCCACTAAATATTTGTANGATTCGGAGTCTCCCAATAACGCANCCCCTATTTTCGGCCAGAANCTNGAGTAAATATCATAAGCTTTTTTCAAAACGGGATTCTTCGCAGTAGAAAATTCTAAAATCAACAACCGGCCACCAGGCTTTAACACACGATACAATTCTACTAAGGCCTTTTCTTTGTCGGTAAAATTTCGGATACCGTATCCAATGGTGATGCAGTTAAAAAAATTATCGGAGAATGGGAGTTGCTCGCCATTTGCTTGTATGTATTCTATGTTGCCGACAACGCCATCGTCGATCAGGCGATCTCGACCTACTTTAAGCATGGCATCATTTATATCTGTAAGGTAGACCGTACCGGTATCGCCTACAATTTTACTAAACAATTTGCTTAGGTCACCTGTACCACCGGCTAAGTCCAACACCCTATGACCCTTTCTAACACCGCTTAGCTCTACCGTAAAACGCTTAAATAAACGGTGCGACCCCATGGACATGATGTCATTCATGATGTCATATTTACTCGCCACCGAGCTAAAAACNCCCGCTACGCGCTCCTCTTTCTGATCCACAGGGACTTGCTCGAATCCAAAGTGGGTGGTTTCTTTTGAGGGATCACCGGAAGCGTTTTTATTGTTAAGTTCGACGTCTGAAGGCTGATCTGGCATTGGAAGATTCTACTTTATAAGAGGAATTGACAATCATACAAAAAAAACAAAGGTGCAGCATAGTGATAACGTAAAATTGACCACTATTGACCACTATTGACCCGCACCCAAGCTAATAGCATACCCCAGTTTACGATGATGCAGTCCTTGTGAGCGTAGTCCAAGCCCTATTTTGCCAAAGGGCGAGTAGCGCCACCGCTGTTGCAACTGCAATCAACATCAAATGGCCAGTGGTTGAAATAAATTCGCCATAAAGGAAAATCCCTAAGACAACGCCCATCACAAACAGCCAGTCAGACACGATGACATAACCCACTAACAAGGATTTCTGAGAAGGCATTAACGACATCCAAATCAACTGCCCTGCAAACACCAGCAACGCTACCGCACCCGCATAAAGCCAAATCTCGGATAAGCCTCCCAATTGAGACACAACCCAACTCGACGCCAACACCATCACGGTGGCGGACAAGACTGAGAACAGGGCATTCGTTCTAAATGCAAGTTTTAATGAGTAATTGGTAACCATAATCTACGTCCTCGGTTTGTTTAAGCTCATATTCTTATTAAATAAATCTGTACTTCAAAAGGATATGTTTGATAAATATACTTTAAAAATATATAGTACTTTAAAATAGTATAGTAACCTGCTAATCTATGCAACATGAAAAAGCGAATTTACAAACAAAATTGTGCTCTAGCACTAGCTTCTGACTTGATCGGAGAGCGCTGGACCTTACTTATCATTCGAGGGCTTCTGGTGAGGCCGATGCGCTACGGAGAGCTGCTGAGCGATCTCCCAGGCATGGGCACCAATTTATTGGCGACCCGCTTAAAAGAGCTTGAGCGCGACGGTATTATCTGCAAACAAAATGCCAGCAAAACTGCCCCCTACTGCTTGTCCTCGGTGGGCGAAACTTTAGAACCTGTGGTTTTGGCGATGGTGCGCTGGTCGATGACATCATTTCCTCAGCGCCAGGAAGCCGATTATTTTCATAACCCCGATTGGGATTTAGTAGCCTTAAAATCTTTGTATCAACCACTCAAAGCGCCAGTCGAGTCCATCACCGTTCAATTCGATCACCCAACATGGAAAGCCTGGGTCACTGTAGACCAACGAGCCTATACCTGCGGCTTGGGAATGAGCACTGAAAAAACTAATCTTGTTTGGGAGGGTCTAATTGGTAGCCTTCAGCAATTTAGAGAAAATGTCACTGAATTGACAAAAAAAGAAAATCAAATTTTAGAAATATTTATGGCTACTTTTATCGTGCCTGATTAAACGAGGACTAATCCTATTCACGGCATAACATTCAATATCATTTACGAACTCTGATGTTTAGTTGAATCTAGCAGCTTCGAAAGGTCTTGAGCCAGTTTTGAAAAATAAGTCTCCACTTCTTTATTGTTGGTATACGCTGCCACAATTTTATCCATATGATTGTTCACTAGATTGATAAAAAACTCTTCTTGATCTTCTGTTAACGCAAGCGTGGAGAATCCAAGATTCATTTCGTCTAGCAAACTGGAGATTGTTTGAGACTGAAGATGCTCTCTTTCCTTGATGCCTCTTTGTATATTTTGTATCGCTGAATTAATATCGTTTACTGCGTTGCCCAAGTTTTTCATTATGGATGATCGTTGTTGCTCTTCTACATCGATATTGACTGTACGTGCATCAGCACCCCCTAGCAAAGAGGCAATATGATCATTTAATCGACCACATTTCTCTTCATCTTCGCGAGGCATGTTTTTAACCACAAGAGTAATATTATCAAAATTGTAGAGCGCACGGTTTCCGAAATGTAATATTCGACCTTTATTTTTAGCAGTATCCATTATTTGATTTTCAAGCGGTGTGCACGCCGCTCCTGACGAAGTAACGCTTATTGTTGTCCTCGATGTCCTGATTTGAACACAACACTCTAAACCGAATAAGCCACAAGATTTTAGCACTTCCAGAGCAAGCTCTTCTAGCGTTAAGCAGGCGAAACTTTTCTCATAAAACTGATTGACTAACCCCAACTCACTTGCATTGGTGATAGCCATCATTGCTAAATTTCGAGTCTGCGCAATAGTTTGGCTATTACCTATATGGAATTTAACTTTGACTAGGACTTCTTCCAGATCACAGGGTTTGGTAATGTAATCATCACCCTTAGCTTCATAGCCTTTAAGTTTATCTTCTAGCGTAATTTGGGCTGATAAAAAAATGACGGGGATATCATTCGTCTTGTCATTATCTTTTATTTTTTCACATGCCGTATAGCCCCCCATGCCCGGCATACGCACATCTAAGAGAATCAGATCCGGTGTATTTTGTTCTACAGATTCAAGGCATCTTGCGCCGGAATCGGCGGTGACGACGATATAAAGTTCACCCAAAGCATCTTCCATTAATGCTAAATTAGCCGGATCATCATCTACCACTAATACTGTTGACGCGCTGTTTGTCATAACGGAATCACCCAGTGATTATGTTGTTTTCGCTCATCGATTTTTTAAAAATATCGAGTTCTGTATACAACTGGCTTATTTCAATGGGTTTTGTCAAGTACTGATCGAATCCGGCTTGCATCGCCATTTCAATCTTACGAGGACAAGCATCCGCACTGAGCGCAACCATACGGGTATTTTGGAAACGCTCGTCATTTTTGAGCGTTTCCATGGCAGTCACTCCACTAATTTTTGGTAAATTAATATCAAAAAAGATCAGATCAGGCCGAAGCTTTCTGGCGATATCCAGACCCTCTTCCGCACTACTGGCAACCAACAACCTCATGCCCGGATACTCCGCCATCACCATCTGCATTAACTCTTGGCTGGCCAAGTCGTCTTCAATATACAGCATTGTGATGACCCTATTTTCTCCTAAATCAAGCGGCGACTCCTGGTATGCGCTCCGCGAACGGCTAGGCCTCTCTGCTTTTTGCAACCGCAAAGTGAACTGGCTACCCTGCCCCGGGGAACTCTCACATTCAATGCAACCTTGCATTTGTTCCACTAACATTTTCGTCAATGCCAGGCCAATACCGGTACCCTCAATTTCAGATTGCTCAGCGTAAGGCAAACGACTAAAAGGATTAAAGATTTCTTCCAGTTCCGAGGGTTTCATACCAACACCCGTATCCTCTACACTCACCGAGATACAGTCATCCTCTTCCTTCACCTTAACACCTACCGAACCACCCACACGATTATATTTAATCGCATTAGTTAGCAAATTCACTATCGCCTGTTTTAGTCGGCGGGTATTAGCGTTAACGAAAAGTTTGGTCTCCTCATAGTCGAACGAAATACTGTGTTTCTCTGCCTCATGTATTACCATTGCCAGGCTTTCTGCAATAATTCGGTTTAAGTCGGTTGTTTCAAGCGGGATATTCAATTCGTCTTGTTCAATCTTAATCAGATCAAAAATGTCTTCAATCAACATTAATAAATGTTGACCGGCAGTGAGTATATGCTTCCGGCTTCGAGGTAATCCAGGCGGTCCATTGTCCTCGATATAGCGACCCTGTAGCTCCGCGAACCCCAAGATCGCATTGAGCGGTGTACGCAACTCATGGCTCATCCGTGACAAAAAAGTAGATTTGGCTTTATTGGCCTTTTCCGCTTCAGCCTGCGATTTAAGCAATGCCTCATCAGACCGTTTTCTAACCGTAATATCTTCCAAAAGACCAATAATATATTCGGGTGCCCCATTCGCCCCTCTAACAACGCGTGAGACGCTTCTAAACCAAATGTAATCTCCCACCACATTTTGAAATCGGTATTCCTCCTCGTAGGCGTCTTTAGAGGTTAAGACCGATGAACCTATTAGAATTTTACCCTTGTCATCCGGATGAATACGGTCAATCCAGAAGGATTCTTTTTGCGTGAAATCCTGGGGCTCGAACCCGGTGATCTCTTTGACCTTGTCACTAATATAGGTAAAACGATAATCCTCACTAGAGTCGCGTGCGTAAATGATCACCGGCAACGCGTCACCTAGCGTTGTAAGTTGCTCACCCAACGCTCTGATTTTTTGCTTATCATCTTTAAGCTCAGACAAGTCTCTAACGATACTAGAAAAACAACTTGCTACACCTAGTTGATACTTGTTCAGAGTCACCTCTATAGGGAAAACGCTGCCGTCTTTCTTTCGGCCAAACACTTCGCGCCCCTGCCCAATAACCTTAAC
>JAESQG010000189.1 GCA_016765265.1 Pseudomonadales bacterium
AAATCGGGTTCTAGGCGGTAAGTTTACACGAAATCGGCAATTTGGTGAGACCGAATTCAAAAAACTGTGCTTTTTTATGATGGCTTGTAATGAATAAGCTCCACTGCAAGCGGATTTGGCCCGGTTAACTTCACTCTTTCACCTTCTTTCAATGCCAGGGTTTGACCCACGATATCGGCACGTATAGGCAATTCTCTTGCATTAAGATCCAATAATGCCACCAAGGTCACTGAAGCGGGGCGACCATAGTCAAACAGCTCATTGAGTGCGGCACGAATAGTACGTCCACTCATAATGACATCGTCTACCAAAATAATATGACGGTCTTCCACGCTAAAAGGCAGTTGCGAAGGCTTAACTCTGGGATGCAAACCAGATCGCGTAAAATCGTCCCGGTAAAATGTAATATCTAATGTCCCTAGGGGCTCAGCCAGCTCTAGTTGCGAGTGTAGGTCTTCCGCAAGCCATGCCCCACCTGTATGAATTCCAACCATGGCTGGATCACTGATATGCTTGTCTTCTAAATAGGCTTTCAGATCCGTGGCGATCTGTTGCAGTACTTCGCCGACCTCAGGCAAGATCATTTCGTTGCTTCCCTCTGCTCACTCTTCACTTGAGTATACGCGAAGTGAAGATAAAAAAAACAGCGTCAAACTTTGATATTGGAGAACTAGGCAGTTTAACCCACCCCAAAAGAGGGTATTGGTTTTTCTGTGCCCCTTAATTAGACAGCGATTTTAGATTTACATTAAAGAGCATGTTAATTTAGCATTAACTCTAACCCGCTTAAGTAATCTGGAGCGAAGCTAAGGCATGATCGACACACCATTACTACACAAAGCTGTTGAGTATGGGAGTCCGTTGGCCAACTATTCTTTCAACAGTGTTATTATTTTTCATAGTATTTTTGCATTGATAGCAGTGATGTCAGGTGTGACCGCCTTACTGTATCGAAAGGGAGGCGCTCGTCACAAAGGTGTAGGCCAGATATTTGTCATTGCAATGTTAGTAACCGCTGCATCGGGTATCCTGCTAGATATAGTGAGGTTAGGTTTTTTCGTTGAAGAGAACCATACTAAGTACCTCGGTTTTTCCATGCCCACCTCCTATCCCGTTCGATTTGCTTTTTTATATGCTGCGTTCTGTTTGTTCTATATTTTTTCTTTTGCTGGCAAGGCATACATGGGCAATAAGCTCGCCACGCCATCAATCTATTACCGAATTTTTTCGTCTTCAAAGTACGGTCTTTTTTTAATAGTTTCTGGAGTACTGTCAGTTGTCCTCATTATTACAACTTATAACCCCTGGACAGGGGCGCTATGGATGATATGGACATTTATGGGATTGGTGGTTTTTAATTTATGGATGAGTTACACCCCCCGTCAATCTATTACCCCTCAGTCCATTAATAGAACTACCCGAGTTTTTCGTCATCGGACCAATATGTTGGCGATGGTGAGCTTTAGTGGATGGGGCGCGGCACAAAGTTTTGGTGTTGCAATGGTAATGAACTTTAACGGCATCAATGAGCAACACACATTATACACTGGAAATTTACCGGGAGATTACTCTGTAGATTTTTGGATGTTTCTAGGTTTTTGGTCGATATTTGCATTAATGGGTATTGTAGTATGGGTAAGATTTTCACTTAAATAGCTCGGCCTGCACATCACTACTTATTATTTTTAAACAAAATATTCGGCAACGGCGTTAGCTCTCCATTCGAATCATGATCCTCCCGAAAGGAAATAATACGATCGATCCTCGATTGTGTCACAGGATGCGTACTTAAAAATTCAGGCGGTTCAAGATCATGCTGTTCTTCATCTAACACCTCAAACAATACTTCAGCTCCTTTGACGTGACCATAATATTCTTGCAAGGCATTCAATGCAACGGCATCGGCCTCCAGTTCCTGGTCTCTATTAAAGTTTAAAACAGTCACCAAACCGATATGGCTCAATAGCTGTTGTGCCGTTGCACTATCACTACCCGTAAACAAAGCAAGTGCAATCATCATTGTGATGCCACGTCCCATGGCAACAATGGGGTCTCGATGTTTTATATGTGCAATCTCATGTGCGATCACCATGGCCAACGCGTTTTCGTTTGGGAGCTTATCGATTAAGCCTTGATAGATAAAAATATGCCCCCCTAAAGTGGCAAAGGCATTGACTACATCTTCGTTTGAGTAATGCAATGTAATGGTCATACCCGTAGGTAGATCTTGCTCTTTTGCCAGTGCTTGCGCCAAGGTGCTTAGGTAGGTCTCGATAGCCGAATGAGTAGGAGTAGGCGCATCAAGTTCTGAGAACATCGCTATATCCGCCAGTTTCTTCTCCGTTTCGAAAGAAATAGAACTCGCGAAATACTCAGCCAATAGCGAAAGCACAAAGAGAACAACGGCGACTGCAGCGCCAAGGCCAGCGGCCAGTATCAGAAAATCCTTTAGCGGATTCTCTTCACTGATATTGATTCCTTCAGGGACAACTGGATTTTCATATTTTGGCATATATTGACCCAAACATGGGCCCATGCATTGGCCCATGCACTACAAATGAAAATCTGTAGAACAATATTTCTAGGTAATAGGGATAATCGCAGTTCCGTAAGCAAACACTTCAACGCAACCCACTTGCTTGCCCTGGCCTTTGGTGATAGAAGCTGTTTCAAGTTTGACATTAAAAATGCTTTCCGCTCCGGCTACTGCAGCTTGTTCTTTCATTCGTAAAATCGCTTCACGCCGGGCTCTTTCTAATAATGACTCATAACTTGTCAGTCTGCCCCCAACCAAGCTTCTCAGACCAGCGACGATTTGTTTAAAGTAATCTATGGATATCACCACATTCCCAGCGACTAATTGGCTCTCCACTTTATGTAAGTTCGGGGGCGGTAATCTTTCACTAAAGGTGAGCACATGCCGATACTTGGCTTCTCGGCTTCTAAGGGATTTAAAATGTTTTTTCTCCGCTCGCCGACCAAAGAAGTATCCTAAGACTAATAAGGTGAGGAAGGGGATCAGATCAAACATAGGTCTACTCCAACTCTACTGCCGTACCATAAACAAAAAGCTCTGCGGCTCCCGCTGCAATAGATGAAGTGGCAAATCGAACATTGATAACCGCATTTGCACCTAGCCCCTTTGCTTGTCTCATCATCCGGTCCGTCGCCTCTTCGCGCGCCTCTTGCAGCAATTCAGTATAGCTTTTTAGCTCACCCCCAAAAATATTTTTAAAACCCGCCAGAATATCTTTACCTGCGTGTTTTGCGCGAACGGTATTACCTTGAACCATTCCAAGATGCTTTATGACACGTCGCCCTGGTATGATTTCTATGTTGCTGATCAGCATTGGAATCCCCACCCCCTATGATTTACGGCTCCCCACCTTCAATGCTCAGACCTTGTGTCACACTATCCAAGTATTGCGCATTGCTTTCGGATCCCAACTTTATCATAAGTCGCAAGTCATTGGGTGCATCGGCATAAGCTAAGGCATCTTCATAAGTGATTTCACCGGCGGTATAGAGATCAAACAACGCCTGGTCAAAAGTTTGCATGCCCAGTTCTCGCGATTTCGCCATTAAGGGCTTCAGCAAATGGACTTCGCCCTTTCTAATATGGTCAGCGACCAGGGGTGTATTGAGCATGATTTCAACCACAGCTCGACGTCCTTTTCCATCGGGTGTAGGTACCAACTGTTGAGCAACCATTCCTCGTAGATTCAGCGACAAGTCCATCCAGAGCTGGTGATGGCGATCCGCCGGAAAGAAATGCACAATGCGATCCAGCGCTTGGTTGGCGTTGTTCGCGTGAAGAGTCGCTAAAACTAAGTGTCCCGTTTCAGCGAAGGCGACGGCATAGTCCATCGCTTCTCGTGTTCGCACCTCACCAATCATGATCACATCAGGGGCTTGGCGTAAGGTGTTTTTTAAAGCGACTTCAAAAGATTCCGTATCGAGGCCCACTTCCCGCTGCGTTACAATGCAACCCGCATGCTGATGGATATATTCAATGGGGTCTTCAATGGAAATGATATGGCCTTTACTGTTGTGATTACGATGGCCGATCATGGCTGCGAGGGAAGTGGACTTTCCCGTACCGGTAGCACCCACAAAGAAGATGATCCCCCGTTTAGCCATGGCCATTTCTTTGATTGTGTCAGGTAATCCAAGATCATCTAGAGCCGGGATATTAACTTCAATTCGACGCAATACCATTCCTACCAGGTTACGCTGATAGAATGCACTCACCCTAAAACGGCCGATGCCTCTCGCACTAATCGCGAAATTACACTCTCGCGTTTCGATAAACTCTTTTCGCTGGGCTTCGCTCATCACCCCCAATACGGTTTCTCTGGTTTTCTCTGGACTCAGCGCAGATTTTGTCACCGGTAGTATTTGACCATGCACCTTCATGCTAGGCGCGACACCCGCCGTGATAAACAAATCGGATGCGCCCTTTTCTACCATAATTTTCAGTAGGCCTTCAAAATCCATCACCTATTTCCTCAATCTATACAGCCACTCATTTAATACATTCAACACATTCAGCAAAACAAATCGCAAATTAAACATTATCGGGATTAAAAGTTATCGGGTATTTTTGCTTTTTCTTTCGCCGCTTCGCGGGTAACCAACCCATTTTTTACCATCTCTGCGAGGCACTGATCGAGAGTCTGCATGCCCACGTTGCTTCCCGTTTGAATAGCGGAATACATCTGAGCCACCTTATCCTCTCGTATCAGATTGCGGATCGCGGGTGTACCAATCATTATCTCGTGTGCAGCAACACGACCTCCCCCCACTTTTTTCAACAAACTTTGCGAGATAACCGCCTGCAATGACTCTGATAGCATCGATCTAACCATTGATTTTTCTTCTGCTGGAAACACGTCCACAATCCGGTCTATGGTCTTGGCTGCGGAGGTGGTATGCAATGTGCCAAACACTAAATGCCCAGTCTCAGCAGCGGTTAATGCCAACCGAATGGTTTCTAGGTCCCGCATCTCTCCCACCAGGATAATATCGGGATCTTCACGCAATGCAGACCGCAAAGCCTCTGAGAACCCGAGCGTATCCCGATGTACCTCTCTCTGGTTTACCAAACATTTCTTACTCTCATGAACAAATTCAATAGGGTCTTCAATCGTCAATATATGCTCGTAGCGAGTATCATTAATGTAATCCAGCATGGCTGCCAAGGTGGTGGATTTTCCCGAGCCGGTGGGGCCTGTCACCAATACAATACCGCGAGGAATATCGGAGATATCTCTGAAGACCTGGTTATGCCCCAAGTCCTCCATGGTCAGAACCTTAGATGGAATAGTACGAAATACGGCGCCCGCCCCTCTGTTATGGTTAAAGGCGTTAACCCGAAAACGGGCCACTCCGGGCACTTCAAAAGAGAAATCTGTTTCTAAATATTCTTCAAAATCTTTACGCTGTTTGTCATTCATGATGTCATAAATCAAGCCATGTACTTGTTTATGATCCATAGGTGGTAAATTAATCCGCAGGACATCGCCATCCACACGAATCATTGGCGGCAAACCTGCCGACAAATGTAAATCAGAGGCACCATTTTTTGACGAAAATGCCAATAATTCCGTAATATCCATGCTCGCTCCATCGGGTTACAAAAACGTGATATTTTAAGGTTAGTTCATCCCTAACCCTAAAAAAGCCTACTCTAAGTGATTCCTATCATCACACACAAAGAGACAGCTAATCTATTGATTTTAAAACAATTTAAAATGAACAAAAATTATGTCTACATTATCTGAACGCCTAAATCGAATCCGTGTCGACATGACTGAATCCGCCCTAAAGGCAAATCGGCTAAAGGGCGATATCACCTTGCTAGCGGTTAGCAAAAAAAGAACGGCTGCTGAACTTAAAGCCTTAGTTGAACTGGGCGTTTTGGACTTTGGTGAAAGCTATTGGCAAGAGGCGCAAGCAAAATTAGCGCTATTAACCGATGCCCCTATTACGTGGCATTTCATAGGCCCCATACAATCGAACAAAACAAAACCAATTGCTGAACACTTTGACTGGGTTCATAGCATCGCCTCACTAAAAGTGGCAATGCGCCTTGATAACCAACGTCCTGAGGCGCAGGCGCCTATAAATGGACTGGTTCAAATTAATATCGATAATGAAGAGAGTAAAACCGGCCTATCCCCCGACGAGCTACCGCTGTTTCTTGAGCAAACGGAAGGATTAGGCCAACTGAAAATTAGAGGCCTTATGTGTTTGCCGTTAAAGACAGATGATCTTGCAAAACAACGCGAGAGCTTTGAGAAACTAAGAGAATTGCGCGATGGATTGAAATCTGCTCACCCTAACCTCACATTATTGTCCATGGGAATGTCAAAAGATTTTAAAACGGCGATTCAAGAAGGCTCAGATATTGTTAGAATCGGGACAGCTCTGTTTGGGCCTCGGCCTCAATGATCATTTTGGGTAACTTTTAAGGTAGACCAATGAGTAAATGCATCGGATTTATTGGCGCTGGTAACATGGCCGGCAGTTTGGCAGGCGGACTAATCGCCAAAGGGTACGACGCCAATCGTATTATTATGAGTGACCTCAATACGGAAGCGTTGGCCTCAGTTAAGCATGATCTGGCCGTTAACACCTCCTCTGACAATAATGAAGTACTGGCAGCTGCAGATGTGCTGGTATTGGCGGTAAAGCCACAGGTAATGAAAACCGTGGTGGAAGGTCTTCGACCAGGGATACAAAATCGACAACCACTCATAGTCAGCATTGCCGCGGGCATTACAATTGAAAGCTTGTCTAACTGGTTTGCTAGCGATTTGCCTATCGTCCGGTGTATGCCCAACACACCTGCTCTAGTACAAGCAGGCGCCACTGCNCTATATGCCAACCCTAAGGTAAGCGAACAGCAAAAAAAGCTAGCTAAGGATATCCTCGATAGCGTTGGGATTGCTCTNTGGGTCAATAAGGAATCTGATATCGATGCNGTAACTGCTCTGTCAGGCAGCGGTCCCGCGTACTACTTNCTGGTTATGGANGCGATGATTTCTGCNGGTGAAAAACTGGGNCTCGATCCTCAAATATGTCGTGATCTAACCTTGCACACGGCTTTGGGATCCGCAAAAATGGCCATTGCCTCCGATGATGAGCCCGCAATATTAAGGCAAAAGGTCACCTCACCAGGAGGCACAACGGAGCGCGCACTGGAATATCTTCAAGGTGGCGGTTTGGTCGCTTTATTTGAACAAGCTATAGAAGGCGCCCGTGACCGATCCGTAGANTTGTCTAAACTTGTAGATTAATTGACTGACTCTAAACATATAAAGGAAGTTCTTGATGAATCCAGATAAAGCATTTTTATTTCTTATCGATACTTTTATAGATATCTACTGCTATATCGTCTTTGCTAGATTTCTGCTGCAGGTCGTTAGGGCAGATTTCTATAATCCGATTTCGCAATATGTTTTAAAAGCCACCAATCCTATACTGAAGCCGCTGCGCCGTGTGATTCCAGGATTTGGTGGGCTGGACATGGCCTCACTAACACTGGTGTTACTTTTACAAATAATAAAAGTCCTCTGTTTAGCCTTCTTTTTGATTGGAGCTTTGCCACCCGTTCTCAATTTGACTATAGCTTCGCTTTTAAGCACCGCCGGATTCGTCATCGATTTCTTTTTCTATGCGATTTTCTTACAGGTCATTCTCAGCTGGATTTCCCAGGGGAACCACAGCCCCTTTGCGGCCCTATTAGATCAACTTACATCACCCGTTATGTCGCCCGTACGAAAAATACTTCCGCCACTGGGGGGCTTGGATTTGTCGCCCATGGTGGTGTTGCTGGGCATTCAATTTATCAAAATTCTTTTCGGCCTTTCTAGTAGTGCAGTGCTGAGAGCTCTAGTCAGTTTTTCATGACTGGATTTTATCACTGGCAGGGCGACGATTTGATGTTGTTNTCGATGAAATGGTGGGGCCCCACGGTAATCGGCTTAAAATTAAAATTACTGCACTGCCAGTGGACGGTAAGGCAAACAAACATCTTATTGCGTTTTTAGCTAAATCATTCGATGTCCCCAAACGGTCCATATNCATNCTCNNAGNNNAGCTGCATATTGTTCAAAATTAGAAAACCTAATACCCACCCTGCTACCGACCTATTTAGTACTTTATTTAATAGTACTTTATTTAATTAATTTGACATTAATGCATTGGAGACATTTAATACTCTTTAACTGTACGATACTAAAGCACTTATCCCGTTGATTCGTCTAACGGGATTTTGAGGTTCAATAGATTCTATACCCAGTAGTGGCACACCCCATATAAACCCTTCTACACTAGAGGGTAAGCTACACGAACACGGCAACTCCATGATCAAAAACCAACTTTCAAACCAAGTCGACGCCTTCGTCATCTGGAAAAAAGAAGTCATTCGACAATTGACGTTGTATAGAACTTGGTTGAAGGACAATCATTTAGCCACCAGCGAAATTGACACTCGCTTAAATGAAGCTCAGGGCGCTCTGCAAACTGACAAAATCACACTGGCTTTTGTGGGCGAGTTTTCACGGGGTAAAACTGAACTAATCAATGCTTTATTTTTCTCACAATACGGTCAAAGAATGCTGCCTTCTAAACCAGGCAGAACCACTATGTGCCCCACTGAATTATTTTTTGATCTGACCACTCGCGATTCCTACGTCAAGTTACTGCCAATTGAAACTAGAGCTCAAAACCCCAGCCTAAGAGAATTAAAAAAAGAATCCAATCTTTGGGTTCATATACCCCTAGACTTNAGCTCGCCAGAAAAAATTGCACAGGCCTTTACTGAAGTGGCTAGCAATAAATCAATCACCAAAAAGGACGCAGTTACCCTGGGATTCGATTTGAACTTTCTGGAAGAGTCCCTAGATGACACCAGCAAAGTCATTGTGCCCGCCTGGCGCCATGCCCTCATTAGCTTTGAACACCCTTTGTTACGACAAGGTTTGCGTATCATCGATACGCCTGGACTCAATGCACTTGGCTGCGAACCCGAATTGACCTTCAGTCTATTACCCGAAGCCCACGCAGTGCTATTTATGCTGANTGCCGATACCGGTGTTACCGATACGGATATGAGTATNTGGAATGACCATATNCGCGGACTAGCAGGACAGGCCAACAGCGGCATGTACGCCGTGTTGAATAAGATAGATATGCTTTGGGATGATCCTGACTGTGAAGATTCAGAAGACGAATTCTTAAATGNGATTNGTGAAAAAACNGCGAAAATATTAGATATTCCTGTTTCCGGCATTCTCCCGCTATCAGCGAAAATGGGCTTGCTCGGAAAATTAAGAGGCGATGAGGAATTGCTTGTAAAGAGCCGTCTTCCGGAATTAGAACGCATACTCTCTGACAGTATCGTTGCAGGAAAAGAGGCTGCAATACAAGAATCCATCGTCAATGATGTNTTAAATTTATTNCAAAATACACGGTCGTCGATACGTCAGCGNCTCACCGAAATTAATCAAGAAAAAATTAACCTCAGCTCCAACTTGAAAGACAGCCACGGCCGATTCACGGACCTCAATAATAGAACCAAAGCAGAACAAGCTTTCTATCACAAACGCCTATTGCTACTGAAATCCAGCCACAAAATGTTCCAAAAACAAGCGCCCAAGTTACTTGCCCCTATTCGNCAATCAAAGTTNGATGGATACTTAAGTCAATTACAAGAGGATTTCTCTGGCAGCTGGACGAGCAAAGGCATCGGTAAAGCAACACAATCTTTCTTCAAATCAATTGAGACTGATTTACAATTATTAAAAGAAGAAGCAGAACATGCCGAGAACATGATTGCTGATACTTATTCAGAGTATGAAAACGATCAGATTCTTTCTACATTGACCTACCCCAAGCTCGACATCGACAAACACATACACAAGCTCACTGATCTTCAGACGAAATCTTCCCGCTTCGGCAGTAGTATGCTCAATATCTTAAGTGAGAGAGCTTTTGTATCGAAGCGATTCTACACCACGATTTCTAACGAAACCAAGCGCTTGTATAAAGACGCCTTTGAAGATACTCGTAACTGGTGCAAATTCGCCTTATCACCTATTCTCCAGCACGCACAAGAACAGAAAAAGATGCTCGACGACCAGTTGGGTAAAATACGTGGGCTAGCCCAAAGTGGTTCCACGACAAAAGAGAAAGTGCATAAAATGGAATTGATGATCAAGAAGATGGAGAAACAACTAGCGCAAATCGATAGTATTACTAAAGCCCTTAAAATACCGGCCCCTACCATTCGATCCCAAAAAGTGGTTTCTATTGGCGGCAGTCAGGCGGGCTAAAGCCATAACTCTCGTTTGCCATACACAGAGACCATCGAGTCGCCTCTGCTATATTACTATCAAACTACTAACCAACAACAATTCAATCAGTTACAATCGGCACTTATAAATAAATTCGTTTTTCCGGTGTAAACTTAATAGCAGTGTCTCTGAATACCATGCAGATTAACAATCCATTTCCAGATAACTCCGTAGGATTAGTTAAGCCTAAATCACTGCGTATCGACGCCCCCATAAAACTCCAATGCGGTCAAAGCCTTAGCCACTATGATTTNGTCTATGAAACTTACGGC
The DNA here is from genome assembly GCA_016765265.1 of Pseudomonadales bacterium. Classification (GTDB taxonomy): domain Bacteria; phylum Pseudomonadota; class Gammaproteobacteria; order Pseudomonadales; family DC-out160; genus DC-out160. Next base: position 10,634 of record JAESQG010000189.1, read on the forward strand.
ACGCTTAACCANCAGAAGTCCAACGCCGTNCTCATCTGCCACGCCCTTAGCGGTAATCAGCATGCTGCTGGCTATCACAATTTAGATGACAAGAAGCCGGGTTGGTGGGATCTTTGTATTGGACCCGGCAAGGCTATCGATACGAATCACCTATTCGTTATCTGCCCCAATAATATTGGGGGATGTCACGGTAGTATTGGCCCAACTACACTCAATATAGAAACCAGCCAACCCTATGGCCCTGATTTTCCCATTGTCACCGTTAAAGATTGGGTTTGTAGCCAGGCCCATCTTGCAGATCGTCTTGGTATCATGCAATGGGCGGCAGTAGTGGGGGGCAGTTTGGGTGGAATGCAAGCCTTGCAATGGGCCATTGATCTGCCTCATCGCATACGCCACGCTCTTGTTATCGCCTCGGCACCCAAATTATCAGCACAGAATATCGCTTTCAACGAGATTGCTCGTCAGGCGATTATGTCAGATCCCGACTTCCATCACGGAAACTATTACGGTGAACATAGCTATCCCAAACGTGGGCTGATATTAGCNCGAATGCTCGGCCACGTNACTTATCTGTCAGATCATGCCATGCGTCTAAAATTTGGCAGAGAACTCAAGAAAGGACATCTGAGTTTTGATTACGATGCTGAATTTCAAGTAGAGAGCTACNTACGTTACCAAGGCGAAATTTTCTCTGAAAATTTTGATGCCAACACTTATTTGTTGATGACCAAAGCGCTGGATTATTTTGATCCCGCTGACGAATACAATGGTAATCTTGTGGATGCCGTTAGCCGGGCTCTGTGTAAGTTTTTAATTGTTTCTTTTACCACTGACTGGCGATTTGCGCCGGATCGATCTGAAGAAATTGTTAACGCCCTGCTCCAAGCCAAAAAGACCGTTAGTTACGCTAAGATTGATGCTCCTCAAGGACATGATTCATTCTTATTAGATATCCCGCGCTATAAGAATCTATTCAGTGCCTATATGACGAATGTAATCCGCGAGGCAGACGAACTAAATCAGGAGAACCAAAATGCGTCCTGATTTGGAAGTCATTGAAGGNTGGGTAAATCAACAAGCCCATGTATTGGATTTGGGTTGTGGTGACGGCTCTCTATTAAAACATTTNCACTCTGTGAAACAAACTACAGGTTATGGGCTGGAGTCAGATGAAGACAATATTCTGAAATGCATTAGTACAAACGTTAACGTCATCGAACAAGATTTGAATAACGGGCTTGGCAATTTTAAAACTCAAAGCTTCGATTTGGTTATCATGACTCAGGCACTGCAAGAAATCAGTCACCCACATAAAGTACTAGAGGAAATGTTACGCATAGGCAAAGAAGGAATCGTTACTTTCCCTAATTTTGGCTATTGGCGAAACCGTAGTTATCTGGCATTGAAGGGCCGCATGCCCATGTCCAAATCGCTGCCCCACTACTGGTATAATACCCCCAACATCCACCTTTGCACTTTTAGAGATTTTGAAGCCTTGTGCTATCAACAAGGTCTGAGCATCTTGGACAGAACGGTCGTGGATTCAAACTATAAGGACAGCCTAGCTATGCGAATCATGCCGAACCTCTTCGGTTCAACTGCAATATATCGCATCACCAAATAGGGGGGGGCATGACCCATAAAATAATAGTCGCCACGGGCAACGCTGGAAAACTACGAGAAATTAAGCGTACCCTTCAAGGGCAAAACTTTGACCTTATTTCTCAAAAAGAACTGGACGTTGATGACGCTATCGAGGACGGCCTTAGNTTTGNTGAAAACGCCTTAATTAAGGCCAGNCATGCCGCTCTAATNACGGGGCTGCCTGCCATGGCGGATGACTCTGGGTTAGAGGTAGATTGTTTGAACGGTCAGCCGGGCATTTATTCTGCTCGTTATGCTGGAGAGGGTAGCACTGACAGCGATAACAACCAAAAATTAATAGCCACTCTTGGCAGTCGTTTAGCGGAACGACCAACAGCTAGGTTTCAATGTGTGATCGTCTATTTGCGCCACGCGGAAGATCCCACCCCGCTCATTTGCCAGGGATCATGGGAGGGGTATATTACCGACAATATAGATGGGCACAACGGATTCGGCTATGACCCACTTTTTTACGTGCCTGACCAGCAATGCACTGCCGCACAACTTCCCATAGAAATAAAAAACCGAATTAGTCATCGCGGGCAAGCCCTAAGCCAGCTCACTCGTTTACTTAAAAATGTCCCCTCATGAAATCATGCCCTGAACCAAGGTTCGACGTACTACCGCCTCTATCTCTCTATATTCATACTCCTTGGTGCATAAAAAAATGCCCTTATTGCGACTTTAATTCCCATGCCATTAAATCGGACAAGCTACCGGAAAAAGAATACTTAAATGCACTGGTAAACGACTTTAAAGAAGATATTCAGTGGATTCAAGACAGACCCATCAACACTATTTTTATCGGAGGCGGTACCCCCAGCGTGCTGTCCGCAGAATTCTATTATCAACTCTTCACAAAGTTGGGGAAAATAGCAGATTTAAAATCGTGCAAGGAAATAACCCTTGAGGCGAACCCCAGCACATTTGAACAAGAGAAGTTTATTCAATATCGGCAAGCAGGCATTAATAGACTTTCCATCGGCATACAAAGCTTTAACCAACGCCATTTGCAAGCANTGGGGCGNGTCCACTCTGCTGAAGAAGCAGNGGCAGCGATTGAAATCGCTCACCTAGCAAAATTCAATAGCTTAAATTTAGATCTAATGCACGGCTTACCCGGACAAACTTTAGAAGACTCCTTAGACGATTTGAGAACTGCAATTCGCTACAAACCTGAACATCTATCNTGGTATCAATTAACGATAGAACCTAATACCGTCTTCTATTCACAGCCCCCNTTATTACCTGTTGAAGATACACTTGCCCAAATCCAAGACCAAGGGAAAAAACTATTAGACGACAGCGGTTTTAAGCAGTACGAAGTATCCGCGTACAGTCAGGAATCTGGGCAAGACCTTCGATGCTTGCATAACTTAAATTATTGGCGTTATGGCGATTACATCGGTATAGGCGCGGGTGCTCACGGCAAACTTACCATCAAGGACGATCGCTCAAATGAAAAACAATACATCATAAGAACTAACAAGACACGCCTACCGAAAGATTACATCAGCGCATTTTCTACCATTACTCGTAATTCTCCTCGTTTGAAGGAGATAGAGAAGCAAGAATACCCTTTTGAGTTTTTAATGAATGCTTTGCGCCTCAATGAAGGATTCACTGCCACGCTTTTTACCGCTCGCACTGGCCTGCCCTACTCAATAATTGAAGATCAAATTAAGTCGCTAATCCATGAGGGGCTATTAGTGCAGAAAGATTCAAAAATTACGGCGAGCGAGCTAGGGGCTCGTTTTTTAAATTCAGTTATTGATCGATTCTTATAATCACTGAGTCTTGTCATAGCCTACAGGCATATTCTATTTTTGACAGTAATCGCCATATGTCAGAATAGATGCTGTTAGCAGGTCCATGAGATACTTTATTTTTAAACATTGGCTCACGCCAAAATCGAGCGACGCCAAAGGCTGCCGCCTGATTTGTTGATATCCACTCCACCCAGCGTACTGGATGATGAATTATATCAGAGAGGTACGACTTTATTTGCACAAGGTCCTTTCTGACCTTGACCTACTTCGAATTCTACCTTTTGTCCGTCATTTAGCGTTGCATACCCACCGCCACACTGAATTTCAGAATGGTGTACGAACAAGTCTTTTCCACCGTCCTCTGGAGTAATAAAACCAAAACCTTTATCTGCATTGAACCACTTCACTGTTCCTGTACTCATTTTTGCCATTTCCTATTTAAATTTATCTTCTATTTCCATTATGTGTTTCAAACATCTAATCTCTAAAGGATAAAACCTTAGATCTATTAAACCTTAAAATTATAAAACCTAGAAACTGTCAAACTTTGAAACTCTGGAACTTTCACCACACAACGCCGCAGTTTAGCTTGTTATTTCCTGATTGCCGCTGGCGACAGTGTATTATATAAAATCCACAAAACACAACACCTTCCTTTTCTATCGGGAAAAAATTCCCGACCTAAACAAAATCCCCATCGACGACCCTTGAACTACTAGGAAACTGCGAAATGATGCCATTATATTGCTCACAGAAAGAAGCTTCTGAAATAGTGGGATATTCGTCTTAAAGTATTGAATAATATTATATTAATACTCCCTTAAGTCCACTGATAACTCTGGCTATGTTATCAGCACTTCGACGCAAGACAGCAAAATGCCATAGCCGCCGCTAACAGGCTGATGCAGAACTTATACATCTCTGCGCCTACGCATTCGCAATTCGCAGCACTAGAAGCGTTTGACGAGGC
>JAESQG010000190.1 GCA_016765265.1 Pseudomonadales bacterium
GTTAATCGTCCTGCAATTAGAATGAAATTACTTCTGATGCTCTCTATTTTTTCAAACACCCAAAGAGGCGAACGCTTTTCTGACGTTTTTCTCTCAGGAGATGCACAGATCATTTGCATTTCACGATTAATATTGTGAACGATGAGAGTAGCCAGCAGGTACACTTGGTTGCCGGCTAAAGTTCTGGTTGGTATATAGTCCATTTGTATTTGGGACTTCAGTTCGGCAAATATATTTTCTTGGTAGCCTCGCCCATTATGATAATTAATGAGCTTTTTAACGTTCAAGCGTTTGTTGGTTAAGATGACTTTAAATTCATGTTCGTAATCGTAAGGTGTAAACATATCTAACTGGACTGGTTTCTTGTCTTGTACTTTTGTTAATTCTCGAACAAAGACGAAGCGGTAACGTTGCCCCCATGATTTGGGTTTCCATTTAGTATCAAAAAATGAAACCTCCTGATTAAGTGACCGCCAACGCTTGCGATTCTCTATCATCCCCTTCAGTTCAGTATAACGAGCAAAGGGAACGCTGATACTAAACTCCACGCCATGGCTATCCAGCACATCGACAATGGATTCACTGAAAAAAGCACTGTCCATTCTAATTTCTATAATGGTATTGGGTAAATTCTCTTTTATCCTTTCTATGCAGGCTAATATGAATTCCTTTGCCCCATTGGAGTCGTGTACATTTCCCGGTCTATGCCATACATCAAAAACTTGCCCGGTTTGTGCGACGGTGCAATTGAGTGGGTAATAACTTCGTTGGCCTTTGTTTTTCTTATTATAGCCAACCGCAGTACCTTCAGCATATCGCCCCGTTGATAATACGGTTCCATCAAAATCCAACGTTATTCGATTCGGCTTAAGATCGATCAAGCGATCCATAACCAAATCACGATTGACCTGCCGTAAATTGAGAACGCTCTTCGCATCCATTTTTGATAATCTTCGACTGACGGTAGAGCAATCGGGTAACGCTGTCAGCCCTAGCAAGCGCAAGACCATAGGATCGTTGTTGTAATACTTAATGTCTTGGAGTTTTCGTTTGCCCAGGTATAAATGAACAATCAGTAGTAAGGCTATCGTGCCGTAACCATAACTGAGGGCACCACCGTTTAGGTGATTAAAGCATTTATTGATTGTGTCTTTTAGCCCGATACGTTGAAACATGGCCTGTAAAATGGGTATGCCAGCATAAGAGGTTAGTTGTTGATCCTGAAATTGGATCATTGGTATCGCATGCGTTTTACTTTGAATCGATTTTTTGCTAACTTTCATTCTGTACGGTTTCTTTTTTGTTGGTGTTTTTTTCGTAAACTAATTCTACCAAAATTGAGACCGTATTTCTTTTTTTTGCTTCTATGAAATCCTTTATTATTCCTTCGGATAGACTTCACTAGAGGTGGATTCTAGGCTCTTGTGAATGGGTGGTAGATATACTGCTATGTAAGTCTTTAAAGTCGTTCTATGCCGTTTTTAATGCAACTGTAAGGTATAGTCACATTAAACACCGTTTTATAGGGGTCCAGTTCATCAGCACACAGGTTTAGCCCTGGTACATCTACTACATAACGAGGATCTTCTGACCTCCCACAAGCATCATTACTTATTTGGGTTAATTCTTCTACCAATTGACTGGGAGATCTGAAAGGTAAGATTGCTCCCACTCCGACGTAAGAAAGACCCACACTAGCGCGCCTATTGAAACCCTATTCGTAAGCTCATAGCCCACCGATGGAGAAAAATAAGTGATACGAGATATGCTAAATTCCTTACCGTAAACTACTCCCGGATCGTCGTCCTTGCGAGTAATTCCAAAAATCATCGGAGCATAGACAGAGCTAGCGAAGGTAAACTTTGATCCTTGGCGATTAAAAGAAACACCGGCCAGGGGCGCCGCCAAAACAGGCAGGGAGGTATGACCACCACCAGGTAAATAAATGGCGAACTTATCAATATTGCTGGTCTGATCTGCAACGGGATCAAAAAAGCCCCCAGCAGTGTTTTTATCTTTGGTTGCCTGGCTATTTAATTGAAATTCACCCGTAAGAGATATATCGCCGGCAAGAAATTTGATTTCAACTTGCCGACCTTTGAGACGAACCAAACCTGCGGGATTAAAATGGATAGAGTCGATGCCAGGGGGATCAGCAGTGACCGCATTGCCCAAAGAAATTGCTTTGGCATTACCGATTAAAAGGTTCTGAAATAATTGCCCGTGGCTCTGACTACAAGCAAGGATTAGAAACACCATGAGCGCATTTTTTATTATTATTTTGTGCATACTGTCAGTCCATTACAGCTGTACATCAAGTTGCTTTATCGGACAAGCTGAGTATAGAAGGCAACCAACTGTTAAGAATAGCTATCAGTGGTTTGCTAATCTAAAATCCATTTCCCTCAATAACACTTCGATCCGTCTTTTTATAAATTCGATTTTATTATAAATTCGTTTTTATTATAAAGGAGGCCATTCTTATACTTAGATTCAAAAGTGTCAACTTTAATATTACACGATACTAGTTGTCTAATTTCTACCTAAACGGGAATTAAATCCGTTAGGAAAACCGACTAAAATAGAATGTCGTAATAGGATAAACGATGGAGTTAGAGCAACAAAAGGTGGACAAAAAGGAAATTGGGTGACAGTAAGTTTCTGAAATATTTTAACTTAAATTATTTTCATATAGTTAGATATTCTATTATTTTGATAACTATTATTTTGGACCCTTTCATGCTCCTGCTCCTTAACTAGCAAAATAATATGCCTCTCACCGCTTAAAAAAAACGGTTTCCATATTTTTATTTTTAATATTTTTTTTTCGTATTTATGCAATATTTCTGGGGCTATTTGAAGTTTTCTACTTAGGACGGGTTATCGGCTACATCTCTAAGGCATCATCATTAGTTGATTGACTACGAACATTTTCGTAGATTAGTCCCGCCAGTATCGCTACAACGCGGTCCCCCAATGTACCGCTTAGCAACAATCAGCAGAATAAGAGGCCCGCGTACTGTCGCTTATTCTGTGGTTTTCATCTTTCTACGGGGCTGCTCGGTACATAGTGAGAAATGGCTGAAGAAAATTCAAACCCCTGCCCTTTCAAGTTCTGTAACCGATATAGAAAAGCCGCTCCCGCCAGCAAATGATCTGCCACTTCCACTGCATCTCGTTTTTTATAATCCTCCAAATCCGTACCCTTGACCCAGGCATTGAACGCTCCCAAGGAAGGCCCCGCCCAAATTTGGTAATCCATCTCACGCCCTTCTTCGCCAATATTGGACCACCGAGAAGATAGCCCCAAATACCACCGAAAAATTAAAGCCATCTTTCGCTTTGGGTTGCCGTTCGCTCGTTCTATTTGTGCCGGATCACGTTCATTGAAGAAAGTGGTGGTTTCAGTCCACACTTCATCTAGATTTCTACGAAATATTTGTTTTTCAATTTTCTTTCGATCTTCTAGGGGTATGGCTTCGATGGAATCATAGTTGGAATAAAGTTCGTAAAGTTTTTGCGCTCTCATCGCGAACAAAGTACCGCGCTTTATCACCTGTAGTTTAACTCCCATCTCGAACATATCTGCGGCGGGTGCCATGATGACGTCTGTAGTTTGGGCTTCCGACAACAACCGACGAGTATGTTCTGAGGCCTCGGCTTGGTAACAGGCCTGATTAACCGACCCTGTCACTACGTACGCTGCCCCCATAACGAATGCGGCCAATACCGCGGTAGGCGTACCAATACCACCACCTACTCCCACTCTCAAAGGTGGATCATAATTATACTTGTCCTGTATCTCTTCTCTCAGCGTTAAAATCGTTGGCAATAGGGTAATAAAGGGGCGATTGTCCGTATGGCCACCGGAATCCGCTTCTGCTGTAATATCGTCAGCCATGGGTACTTGAGTTGCTAGTTCCGCCTGCTCCGCGGTAATCAGCCCTTTCTCCACCAGCGCATCTAACATCTTCTGCGGTGCCGGCTCCATAAATTTAGTCGCCACCTCTGTGCGGGAGATTTTCGCGATTACGCGGTTGGCAATATTAATGCTGCCATCGGTGTTCTTGCTGAGACCTGCTACACGGTACTGAACTATTTGAGGCGTTAGTTTTAAAAAAGCGGATGCCTCCACAGTTCTGATTTTATATTGTAAAAACAAATCCACATTGGCTTGCTCTAATGCCGGTTCGCTAGGGCTATGAATTAAATTTACCGCGTAAGGTCCATCGGGTAATTCCGCTTGGATACGTTGTATCGCTTGCTCAACCCGGGATTTTACTAAACCTGCCGCACCAAATGAGCAAAGATAACCGGCCTTACCTAAAGCGATCACTAACTCTTCAGAGGCAATTCCGTTGGCCATCGCACCACCATGGTAAGCATGCTTGCTACCATGAGCCTTACTAAAACGTTGATCACCGAAATTGTCACTGGTAAAAGGGGCAGTGTAAGCGATGACATTTAGAAACCCTTCTCCTCCTTGATCTGCTGCCACTGCTGTTTGGCTCAAGCCTATTTCACCGTTATTATTGACTAAATAACAGGGACTATTTAATTGCAGTAGGGCCTGTTTTATAGCAGATTCATCATAACTTACGCTACTAGGGTCAATCTTCCAACCCCACTGGGTGGCATTATTAATCGTCTGTTTAATGCTATTTGACATTTTATTACTATTCCTGGTTATGTTGCTACAACGGGTCTGCTTCGACTAAACGTAAGGTTAAATCCGCCACTTCATATATTCTTAATCCATCTTTATACAGGTTGGCGTTGGCAACCACCTGCACGCTTTTCTCATCCTTAATGACGTCAGTAATATGTAAATCTAAATGTCATTTTCTTATTNGCCGGAATAATTTGGCCACGGTACTTCCACTTAATTTCATCCAACACTTGATCGAAACGTGGATTCTTTAAGTGGCTACCCAGATCTTGCTGCAAGGTGAAGACCTGCAAACATTGCNTCATTGCTTCTACACCTAAAGAACCGGGCATAACGGGATCTTGATGGAAATGGCAGGGGAAAAACCAATCCTCTTCAATAATTGTTTTCTCNGCGTAAACAAAGCCTTTTCCTGCCGTGCCGTAATTTTCGACAATATCGATAGTGTCTACAAAATCCATTTGAGGACCGGCCAGATTGTAATAGGGTTTGTCTGCCTTGGATTGATACAATTTCTCTCGCGTGTCCAGCGCTTTCATGTCAAGGGAGATCACCTTTGTTGTATCAACCCCTTGCTCATGGTGCCATGGTCCTTTGAGTTCCCCCTTATCCATTCCCAACTGATGCTTTAAGGCGTCCGCGAGGAAGTATCCAAAGACGGCTTTTCCCTTATAGAATTCCTCNCCATCAACACTCAAATCAAANTCAAAACTTTGAATNATGGTATTACCTGCCGACACAGTAGATAGCACGCGTAGAGCGATTAGTAATAGTCTTACCCCGCAAATCAATTTCTCTTAACNAATGACCTGAGCCATCTAAATTCCTAAAATAAAGGTCTGTTTCAGGAGACTGTAATGTCGTGCCTACCCAAGCGGAGATAAATCCACAGGGTTGCAATGCAATTTCCATTAGTATGGAATATGGCATTAATGAGTCAATACTATTACCCTTATAGAACCAAGCATCCCCAGGCACATCATATTCGGCTACGACCGTGGCCTTAGTCTTTAAGTCATGTCGAGTGCCTACAATGTCGATCACCCTGGTGGTGAGCTGTAAATCAGCGTTAGGTGTACGGGGTGGTGTGCGGCCATCGTAGCAAGCAAACTCTTCGCCAAAACAGTTTGCAATTCTACCGGTGGCAAACTCGGTAAAATGATAATCCGTGTAGGGCACCGTATCNGGAATAAAGTTAGTNTCCAGAGGATTGCCAGGAAANGGCTTAAAGGGCGGTACTCGCATTTCATATAAGCCTGGAACTTTCACATTTTCNGGGCGTTGACTTGTGGTATTACTATCGGTGACTNTGGTATTACNATCGGTGACTGTGGTTGAACGAGTATCGATACCTATCACTTCNCCTTCTTTCANGTACAAACCGAGGTTTTTAAAATCCACAACTATTTTACCNTTGAGAATGATATCCACATTCGCTTTAGCAAACGGAGTAGGTTCCAAACCAATTTCAGTCACTTCCATTCTATAAATTAAAGTACCGTGTTGCGGTCGTACCTGGCCGCGACAACGCACCTGCTGCGGTAAATTGGGTATNGGCTGAAAACGNGCATTNGTGGTTTTNGTCTGNAATCCCAGATAAAAAGAAAAGAANCGNANNANTTGNCCNCAACCATCNGACATNAGNGATCCTGCCATCACNTGATCATCTTTAAAATGACAGGGGAAATACCAATGATCGGGATGCAAGGTCTTCTCACCTTCTATCAATCCTAGACCCCAACTACCGCCGTTGGGCTCCACTTTTGTTATACGCTCAATCATTAACATTTTCGGTGCAGAATAGACTAAACCTGTATTCAAACCACCTTGATCATAGTCGCTACCAAAACAGGCCGATAGATCGCCTCGACACAAGGACAACATATCGTCGTAGTCATATTGTTGTTTCTGGCAATGGAGTAGTGGTTGAAAAGTTTGTTTCTGTATCGCCAGCCGCTCTTTCTTTTCAGCTTCTGTTTCGATAACGCCTTTACCACCCTCTAACTCTTTATCATTGAAGAACCCCGCAGCGCCGCCGTCCATCTTCAACACCATTTTGTCACCGACAAAACATTCATAACTAAAGAAGAATAAAAGGTTATTACCGTTTCGAGCGTAATTATTTATTTTGATATCATATCGAAGCGTGTCACCTTCCATGGGGATATCGTCAATAAACGTCAAGGTACAATCTAGTAGCCGATAAACATACTCGCCCTTATTATCAAAATCGACGCCGAGATAACTGATGAGTAGCAAGTCACACTGACCCGACTCAACAGAAATGGCCCACGGTATCTGACCGTCTACAGCATACCAAGCATCATAAGGGATATCGTACTCAGTCGTGAGTGAGCATGGCTCGAACTTACCCGGAGTTGCGTCTAGCTTTGTGACCCTAGAAACCAGCAAGTATTCACTGGTGGGTAGCCTAACCCGACGCGGGTAGGTATCGATGATGGCAAATTTTTCTCCAAAGACATTAGCGATTTTCCCTTCAGCAAATTCGACCAGGTCAGCTTCATCCCAAATAACGTCTTTAGCCTTTTCTTTAGCCTTTGCTTTGACAAGCTTCTTTTCAGGCTCTATTACAGGCGCAGTTACAGGCTCTATTACAGGGGCAGCCTCCACCTCAATGGGCAATGAAGTCACCACCTTCGCCGTGGTATCTGACACCAAAAGTCCTTGTGCAGCCGCTTTTGCTTGCAGTGCAATAAGCTCTGCAGCGGATTGCATGGTTTTACGCCGAGACTCTAAAAATGCTGAGTGTGCACTACTAACACCAGACATATTCTGTCGATATTGCTCCATTTGTGAGGATACATTTTCTCCAGATATGACGTTTGCATTAACAACTGCTTGTTTGGCGATATTCTCATTATTGTTTTTGATGGTTTTCTTAATAGAACGGGGCATTGATTTTATCTCTTGAACTCGTTTACTAACTTGAGTGATACCACTAGCGGTGCTATTTTTTTCAGTGTTACCGCTTGGATGAGGCGTGACGGTGGGCTTGACCGAAATTGGTTTCGGTGTTTTACGGAACCGAGCCCTATTCTCTTCGCTTAAAATTATCTTCTGCAACGGTTCGCTGCCCATTTTAACTTCTTTAATCAATCGTCGTTGAGGCTTGTCGTCTGCGACAGAGGGTCGATACAAACGCGACAGATCCATATCCACCTGATGACTGGCTAACTTAGCAAAAGCGCGTATTAGGGAATTATAATCGCTAGACCCTTTTCGGTTAACCGCGATGGAAACATGCTCTTTACCCGCCAAAATACTGCTTATATTTCTAGTACAAGCATCTCTCGGGCCTAATTCTAGAAAAATACGATTACCTTCTTCATAGACCGTATTCACTAACTTAGGAAAATCCACATGATTGCAGTACATCTCCGCAATGTTATGTGCAATGCCGTCACTATCAATATTGAGAGGCTTATAACCCACAGCTGTGAAAAAACGGACGTCTGCAGGTTCTGTCACGGGCATTTTATGCAAATTCGCTAATGCGTCGTAATCGGCTCTCACCATATCGCAATGGATCACATCACCCAGGGCAGCTGCAACAAAATCAACCTTAAGCGCATCTAAAACTCGCTGACAATGTTCTGGTTTTCCAGCAATAACCACCTCATTCGGAGAATTTATCAAAATCAGCCGAACAAACTTCTCTTCTTTCAGAGCCTCTCGCATTTTATCTGCGCTGATTTGTACGGTGAATCCCGACCAAAAGGTATTGTCAGCAACAGTCTCTTTAGGCAAATCCCAGGCGTCTCTCAATGTCTCCATAGGACCTGCTAATCGTGTTTGAAAAACCGGTGTGCTACGCAATATATCACTCATATGATCGGTTTTACCCCAAACACCCAAGGCGTACATCATGGACACTTCACCCATGCTATAGCCAAAGGCGGTGCTGGCATTCACCTTAAATATCTCTCTCATTATGTCGGTGTAGGTCACGGCGTGAGAAATCCCATTCTCGAACATGTTAATGGGAAAGTCNGTCAACGACCGATCGTGTCGGCGACGACTGTCCTTATCCATAGCTGTCATGCCTCTGGGATAAAAGAGGTGATCACCGATTAAGGTAGCCAGGCGAGANGATTGTTGATTTGCGTAAGGGTGTAACTCCGGTAGTAGGTAGAAGAGATCTTTGCCTAATCCGGTATACGAGTTGAANGCTCCAGGATAAACATAAGCTANTTTACCCTTTTTCCCGAGTGGGTTAGCGGTAAAATAACTACCGTTAGGTGAGGCCCAATCACTTCCATTGGCAATGGCTTGCTCGACCCCTTTTGTNAGCAATGTTATTTCGTTTCGTAACTCCGTGGGACTTGCTGCCACTAGCGCGATAACATATTTGGAGGAGGATGCTTCAAGTGACTGTTGGAAACAAGTAGTCGCTAATGTTTCTAAATTTGTACTCTGATCTAGCTGATGTTGAAGATCGGTTGACCTAGCTTTGCACTCCTCAGCACTGTTGCCATTTATAACCATGAGTTTTTGCGGTTGGCTATAGATAGCCGTATTGGCTGGGCGGGATGACAACGCCTGTAATGCGGGTTTAGAATTCGTCTCTTCCGATTCTGTCATTCCTGATTCTGACAAGATTAAATGACAACTGGCCCCATCCATACCTAAGCCATTAATTGCGGCTCGTCGAACCCCTTCATCTTGGTTTTTCAGCCAGGTTTTCGACTCCGTAGGCACATAAAATCCNGTGCTTTGCCAATCAACACCTATATCCTTGGGCTCACTCCACATCGGTGTGGCAGGTATGTAGCGATTATTCAGGCAAAGCGCGGTTTTGATGATACTGGCCATGCCCGATGCATTAAAAGTGTGTCCCACCGAGGCCTTAACACTACCTAGAGCATATCTAGGCGGCACGCCCGATTCTCCTTTGTANATGTTAAGCATTGCCCCTAGCTCTGCTGCATCCTGTTCAGCATAACCAGAACCATGTAACTCGATATATTCAATTTTCGAAGCCGGAACCTGTGCCTGATCCAATGACTTCTCACAAGCCTCGGACAAACTATTAGCATCGCTACCCATTNCAAAACCAAGGGCATCAATATTGGCGTAGATAGCATTCTTGTGTTTTTTGGCATCCGAGCTGCGCTTTAATACAATGGCACCCGCACCTTCTCCCACGGCCCAACCATTGACATCTTTCTCAATGCTTAAAGACACTTTTCCATGACCAATAGGACCAAAACTGTTGCGTAAAAGAACATTCTCGATGCTACCTGCGAGATCAATAGCACCCACTACTATCGCTTCCACATCGGAGGTCTCAAATAATAATTGCGCTATCTCTATAGCGCGGAACACGGAGTTTTCTTCCGCTGATACGGTAAAGGCCGGACCTGAGAANTCCCACAAGGAGGANACTCTNGAAGCCATTATATTGCCGATCGAACTGGTATATTGATTGAGTTTGGCCAAGCCATGCAGGCTGCCTTTTGTGATGTCCTCAATGGCTTTTTTATTCTCCTCATCGAAATTTGAGGATGAATTTTCCCAAGCAGTGGGAAACTGTGCCTGAAGATTCACTCGNCCTCGAAATTGATGAAGCTCTAACTCTGTGCCCATAGCCACTAATACTGCAACGTTTGAGCTTGGCTCTATCTTAGCGTCTTGCAAAGCACGGTCGGCTACTTTCAATAGCAACAACTGCTGTGGAATAAGACGGTCATCTTCGTTAGGGGGAATCTTGAATCGAAGAAAATCCAAATCAAATTGATCAATGTAAGCGCCTTCTGGTATCGACTTCAACGACTCTTGCNCTGAAGGGTCTTGATCTAAGCCCTTCCATCTATCGGTGGGCAATGGCCGAAAGCTCTGTCGCCCTTCATATATGGTTCTATCAAAAGCCTCAAGACTGTCACAATCACCGAAATAAGCATCCATCCCTATAATAGCCATCGGCTTCTGTGTATTTTTCTTAGACTCTTGCTCGTTGCTGTTGCTGCTGTTGCTGTTGCTGTTGCTGTCTCGCTTCTTGTCACTCTTCGCAACAGCAGACTTATGCCCCTCTCTCTCTTCCTCAAAAATCAAATGTGCGTTCGCACCACCAAACCCAAATACACTGACACCCGCTCGCCTCGGCTCATCATCACCGCGCTTCGGCCATTCCATCGTNTCCGAAACAATCTGTTCGGCCGCAAACCGCTTATTAGGCGACTCTTGTGCTTGTTCAACGTTAATCGTTGCTGGAATGATCCCATTCTTCATGCCCAAAATAACTTTAAGCATCCCGGGCATACCCGCTGCCGTCAACAAGTGACCCAAGTTAGACTTCACGGAGCCGATATAGGGAACTCGATCACCTTTTCCAAAAAAGGTTTCCATCGACGTGAGTTCCACCTTATCCCCCAAAGGTGTTCCCGTGGCATGGCACTCGATATAGTCTACATCGTCCGCCGATAATTGAGCTTCTTTATAGGCACGCTCATAGGCTAACACCTGGCCTTTGGTGTTGGGACTTAATACAAANTGTCCTTTACCATCATTTGATAAGCCACCGCCCTCTATCTTCGCATAAACATTATCGCCATCACGCAGTGCATCGTCATAGCGCTTTAGCACCAACATCCCTGAACCTTCGCCTGCAAATAACCCTTGAGAACGAGTATCTAACGGAGCACTGATTCCGTTTTCTGGATAAGCTTGAAAGATGGAGAACCCCATATTGACAAACAAAGGATCAGCACCGCTTATTGCCCCGGCCAGCATAATATCGGCACGACCTGAAGTCAGGTAATCACAAGCGAGCTTGGTTGAATAGAGAGACGAAGCACAAGCGGCATCGAGAGCGAAATGACTGCCCTTTAAATTAAGGGCCTGAGCAATCAGTGCTGCCGGATATCCTGAGATCAAACCGTTATGAGGCAATACAGGTTTGCTTTGCGCATAACGCGGCAAGACAAAGCCTTCGTCATCTACCAGTTCAGCAACTGCTTCATTCAAGGCTTTATGATAAATCGGTAAAAATATTTGATTAGAAGATTTCGTCGGAAAAGAAAGATTACCCAGTATCACACCACATTGTTTCAAGACAGTTTCGTTATTAATGTAGCCGCTATCTTTTAACGCTTCTCTAGCGGCATACAAAGACCACTTGAACATATCATCTAGCGCATCGAGCTGTTCTGCTGGTAGGTTAATATCCTCGGCATCCATACTAAACTCACGTACATATCCGCCATTCAAGCAATAATATCGATCATCTACACCTTTGCCACTGGCATAGAATGCTTTTGGATCACCGCTCATTTCTTTTGTCGTAGCTTCAGAGCGACAATCCTTTTTATCCATCAGGTTCTGCCAAAATTCTTCATTCGTGCTAGACCCAGGAAATAAACTGGACATTCCGATGACGGCAATCTTACTCATTCTATTTAATACCTTAGTATATTTAGTAGGTGTTATTTAAGCAGTATGTACTGAATTTATTAATCGTAAAATCTAGCGCTAATGAAAATTATAAAAAGGCGACAAATCAACATTGACGCGATGACAATACAGTTTTGCCATAGCTCTGGCAAAAGTTAAATGGTCATCAGTGCCCTTCGCATTCAAAGGCACAACCACATGATCTTTACCTTTTAAAATCTTATCTATCCAAGTACAACAAGACCGACCCGCGCCTGCCTCGATAAATATTCTGGCGCCATCGCCATAGGCCTTATTGACGATACGAGGAAAATCAACCGGGTCGCAAAAACACTTTGCAATGGCATGGGCTATGGCATTGCTCCGATGTGGAATAGGTAAATAACAGGAGGTGGAATAAAGCTTAACCTCTAACTGATGTTCAACTAAGGGTTGCATATACAGCTCAACAATGCCGTCATACTCAAAACTAGTAGGCGGACTATGAATTGCGGGAACGAAACCCATGGATATGGCACGACATCCCAGTTTTTCAACCACTCTCTCGCACGCTTTAGTTTCTCCTGTAATGACAACGTTCTCGGGTGTGTTAATCAGCGCAAGGTAAACATGCTCTTCATCCCCAATGGCATCCAATGTTTCTTCTACCGAGGCCTTAATCGTTAAGGTATTCCATAGGAGGGCGCTATCGGTATCTTGAGGTAAGCCCCAGAACTCTTTTAGCGAACTCATTTTTCCGTACAGTTTATTTTTGAA
>JAESQG010000191.1 GCA_016765265.1 Pseudomonadales bacterium
AAGGCTTGCCACACTGAACTTATATCGAACAAACTTCGGAGAATCCCATGAAAAAATCATTGCTACCACTGTTAGCTGGCATCCTCGCTCTGACTGGGTGGCTGTTTACACAAGCCTCAGCCACTTCCAAAAGCCCAAATATCAACCATTCCATGGCTGACGAGAAAATGGCCATTTTTGCCGGTGGATGTTTCTGGTGTATAGAGGCTGACTTCGAAAAAATACCCGGAGTGTTGTCAGCGATTTCAGGGTACACCGGCGGGAAAATCAGCAACCCCAGCTACAAGCAAGTCTCTATGGGAGGGACTGAACACACCGAAGCCGTACAGGTGGTTTACGACCCCAAGCTTATCAGCTACGAAGAATTGCTAGAGGCTTTTTGGCGACAAATTGATCCTACTGACAGCGACGGCCAGTTTGTAGATAGAGGTGATAGTTATCGCCCAGCAATTTACTATGCTAACGAGAATGAAAAACTAGCGGCTGAGAGCTCCATTAGCCAGCTCTCGAAAAGTAAACGCTATCAAAAACCGGTAACCATTGAATTGTCTCCAGCAGTTACATTTTATGTTGCAGAAGATTATCATCAGGACTATTACAAGAAGAACCCAATACGCTATAAATATTATCGTTTCAACTCAGGAAGAGACCAGTATCTAGAAAAAATTTGGGGTGACGAATTACACTTCACACCAGCAATAAGAGAGAACGCTATGAAAGATGTTATCGAAACCAAAACTTATACAAAGCCCACCGAAAAAGAATTGAGAGACAAATTAACGCCATTACAATATAAAGTGACGCAAAATGAGGGCACTGAAGCCGCCTTTCAAAATGAATACTGGGATGAGAAACAAGAAGGTCTATACGTAGATGTTGCGAGTGGCGAACCCTTATTTAGCTCTACTCATAAATATGATTCAAAATCAGGTTGGCCCAGCTTTTTTGACACCATAGCAAAAGACAATGTGGTTGAAAAAACGGATTTTAAAATGCTAATCCCCCGTACCGAGGTGCGCAGCGCAGCAGGCGATTCCCATCTCGGACATCTGTTTGATGACGGTCCTGCGCCCACGGGTAAACGCTATTGCATCAATTCAGCATCTCTGAAGTTTATTCCTAAGGAGGAGCTAGAGGACAAGGGCTACGGTAAATTTAGCGCTCTTTTTAAATAGTCCTTCTTTAAATAGTCCTTCTTTGACTAGTCATCCGCATCAACTAGTCATCCGCATCGAAATGGTGCCACTAATTATGAGTGTCAGTCACGATTAGTGGTAGCGGAATTAGAATCGACGTGAGTCCCCAGATGTTGCTCTGCCTCGTCCGATCTATCCACAAACTGCAACATCGTCGGCAACACGAAGTACGTAAGACCCAAGGAAAAAAATAACGATAAAGCGGTGATTAGCCCCATAAATTGACTCGGTACCATCGCAGAAAGAGTCAGCACCAAGAATCCCGCAATCAAAACAGTGCAGTTGATCCCGATAGCAGTGCCGGTACGTCGAAATGAATATTGTATCGCTAGATCCGTGGTTAGACCGTCTCGACGTGCTCGAAGATACTTACTCATAAAATGTATCGTGTCATCAACCACAATACCTAATGCAATTAATATTGCTGGCGCGGATGAGATACCAAGTTTGCCATCCAACATGCCCCAGACCCCAAAAGCAAAAAGTCCGGGGGCTAAGTTGGGTATTAAACTGAGAGCTCCCAACTTAATACTGCGAAACGACAAGGATAATATTATCGCGATTGATATTAGTGCCAAGGCTAATCCCGAAAGAGTTGCATAGCCATTTCGCACTGCTGCATGGCCAAACATAATAGAAGGCCCTACTCCTTCCACTAGATCCAGAGCAGGTAAATTGACAGCTACAAATTCACGCCCTCTTTTTTCCAAGGCTATAATATCTTTCGATTCCATATTATCCATAGTCACCGTCAATCGCGTGGCTGACCGATCCGTAGTAATAATATGGCCAACGTCTAATCCATAGGGCAAGGACAATTCAAACAATAATTCATACTGGGAAGCTAACTCACGATTGCTTGGAGTACGGTAGTAAAATTGGTCTTCTCCATGCATAGATCGATTGAGGCGCTTAATGATATCCGAGTAGGATTCAACATGTAGCACCCCTGGCTGATCTTCATACCAATTTGTCAGTCGATCCAGTTGCGCTAGGTATTNTGGATCAAAAATTTGATTTTCACCGNCAGATTTTACTGCATGATGAATTTGCATCACCCCAGTCAGGTTTTTCCGAATAAAATCTGTATCCTGTCTAAAAGTGATTTGTTTACCGAACATTTCCGGAAACAAATCATTAAAACCGTTCAGCGTACTGGTATAACCCATAAACAAGGTCACCAAAATAAACCCTACCGCAAATTCATTTTTATACTTAGATGAAAGCGCCGCCAAGTTATCCATGAGCTTATAAGACTTCTGATCTACTTTGCCGCTTTTTAAAGGCAAATAACTTAACATTGCGGGTAAAGTAAAAACCGAAAGAAACCAAGCGCAGATAATGCCCACTGCCACCNTATTCCCCATATCGCGAAAAGGCGGAATCTCGCTAGAGTTCAGTGCGAGAAATCCGATGGCCGTGGTGATACTGGTTAACGCAATAGGCTGATGATTAATGGACAGGGCATTTATGATGGCCCGCTCTTTCACTACACCCGAACGCAATTCCTGTAACATAGACACCAACAAGTGCACACTATCAGCAACGGCCAAGGTCAAAATAATCACTGGCACAATAGCCGTAATCATTGAAAGCTGAAGACCTATGTGACCCGATATCCCCAGCGACGCTATCGACGACAACGCGACCACCACCAGCACTGCGATAACACTGAAAAAAGAACGCAGTAAAAAATAACAAATTAGTAGTATTAATCCAAACATGATTGGAAAAAGTGTTTGTCCATCATACATACCCACCTCAATTGCCGAATGGCCCATCATGGTTTCACCCGTCAGATAAAATCGAGTACCAGGCGAATTCAATTTTTCTTTTCTTATCATTTCTCGCACATAATCAACCGCTTCAAACTGCTCTGCCCCCGCATCAGAAGGCAGATTCATCATAATATTAACGGCGGCCACATGACCCTTTTTAGACACCATGCGGTTCACTAACATCGGCTCGGCTGAAGCGTAATCTCTAATTTCTTGTAATTTTTCCAGTGTTAATTTCTCGATATCATCGGGTACCAGATCCTCCACAATTAGCTCATCCTCCTTGCCAAAGGAGCGCTGAAAGTTAGCCAGCGAATCCACACGTTTAGAGTGCGGCGTTTGCCAAGCTGCATGGGTTAAATTTTGGATCATTAAGATATTGCGTTTGGTGTACACATTGGAGTCCTCGGGCTCGATAACGATCATGATGTTATCGCGCTTACCGTAGGCCTCCTCCATCGCCAGAAAAGCGATAAACTGTGGGTTTTTTTCGCTAAAAAGCACGCGATAATCCAAGGAGTAATCATCTATAAGGGGCTTGAGGCCGAAGGCTGCTCCCACTATTACCAGCAGACTGATCATCAATACCAATACACGGTTTTTTAAAGTAAGTTCCGACAACTGGGTATAGAATTTGTCCATAGTATGCTCCTAGTAGGCAACCGTGTACTGACATTGTTTTTAATTCAGAATTTCAATTTAACTATAATATTCAATGTGTTGAAGTAGATAATGTTCAATGAGATACAGGACTGAACACTAGCACTTTACGCTTACTTTGTATAATTAATAGGAGTTTAAAAATGGGAAGTTGCTGCCTTTTTAGCACGACTCATTAGCACATCTGATGATTGCTAAATTCGACAATATACAAGGCATTCCTTAATCGGCAGAGTTAGGACGGAGACTTCATTTGAGATACGAGCTTTGCACACGATCATTTATTAGTCTGATATTCAACTAGATAGACAAGCTGGTGTACCATTTGATAAAATGTAGCTTCGGTTTTCCGGTTATAATCTCAACAAATACAGTAGAATGCACTAGAATTAAGTATCCCTGACACAAACAGGACCGCAGCAAGCCACTAACCGGCTTTATACCATACTTGACCCTTGAAGCTATACCGGACAACTCATTGATGTAAGCACTAATNTGATATACGCACTATATGTTGGAACAAAATGACCAATTTTGATGACATTCGCCCCTATAGAGATCACGAAGTACGTGGTGTGATTGAAAAATTGCTCTGCGATCCGGCTCTAGCTCGTACCATGCTACATCACAAGTTTCCGTCCATCTCGCCTTGGGCTGAAATACCACTTTCTTTACTAGTAAAATGGTTAATTAAACGCGAGTTAAAGTCAGTTGATTCAGTTTCAGACTTTCAGATATTGCTAGCAAAATAT
This sequence comes from Pseudomonadales bacterium, assembly GCA_016765265.1. Lineage (GTDB taxonomy): Bacteria > Pseudomonadota > Gammaproteobacteria > Pseudomonadales > DC-out160 > DC-out160. The sequence goes on from JAESQG010000191.1 coordinate 4,387, forward strand.
CTTACCGCCAGTATTAAAAAAACCACAACTGATTTTACTACTAGCGGTGTTGATCAACTCGATCCTAACCAACGATACACTTTTATTAGCAACCATCGTGATATAGCTATGGACCCTGCATTGGTCAATTATGCTTTATACCAAGCTGGGCGCGATACCGTAGAAATTGCCATTGGCGACAATCTTTTAGCGAATCCATTAGTATCGGATTTAATGCGGCTTAATAAAAGCTTTACGGTACAGAGATCAGTTCAAGGTATAAAAAACAAATATAAAGCATTTGCAAACCTATCCGCCTACATCAATAACCGACTAGAGGATGACTCCTCCATATGGATCGCTCAAAGAGAAGGCCGAGCGAAAGATGGTCTCGATAAAACCGATCCCGCCATCATAAAAATGCTCACTATGTTTGGCAAGAAACAGCACCTTGATTTCTCCGATACGATTAACAAACTCAATATAGTGCCGGTCTCTATCTCCTACGAATTTGATCCTTGCGATTTTCTCAAGGCGAAGGAACTACAAGCCACCGCTGAAAAAGGTCTGTATGAGAAAGCTGATGGCGAAGATGTTCAAAGTATTATTGATGGCATCACCAAGCACAAAGGTCAGGTTCATGTGAGCTTTGGTACACCCATACAAGATCATTATGAAAGTGCAGAAGAAGTTGCCGAACTAATCGATCGACAAGTTATTAGTAATTACCGACTACACGTATCCAATCTAGTCGCATTTGAGCAGTTGGATTTCAAATCGGTTATCTTTAATAGCCTTCAAAACAATAGTCTTCAAAANAATGGCCTTCAAAATAATGGCCTGCAATATGAAAATTTAAAACAAATTCAAGAAAAAGCACAACAGACCTTACAAAAGTGGCGCAGCAAGAATGCCGTGGAATTCAGCGAACACGCAGCGGAGTTCACCCAACGCATGCAGCAATACTCGCAACACCTACAGTCCTATCTCCTGACTATGTATGCAAACCCACTTATTGAAAAGTATAAAATCCAGACTTAATACGAACGCGGTAATCCCATCACGTGGGAACCGATATAACTCAAAATAACCTCTCGGTTAAGTGGGGCAGTACGGAACACTCTCATAAACGGATACATATCAAATATCCCATATTCTTTAGTAAAACCATTTCCTCCATGAGCTTGTAACGAAGCATCAACGGCTTCAATCCCGGCTTCGGCGGCAGCATATTTTGCCATATTCGCATCACCCCCTTCCGTTGAACCTTGATCGATTCCCCACGCTGCTTTACGGATTAGCAAGGAAGCTAGTTCAATTTTCACCTTGGCAGCTGCCAACGGATGTTGGATGCCCTGATAAGCACCTATGGGACCATTAAACACGGTTCGCTCACTGGCATAGGCAACTGCCTTATCCAGGGCATACCGCCCCAATCCCACACACATGGCAGCGAGAATAACTCTTTCGGGATTAAGACAATCAAACAAAATATTAAACCCCTTGCCCGCCTCACCGATCACATGTTCTGGTCCCAGNTCCACCTCGTCAAAAAAGACCGAGTGCTGAACCTCGGGCATAACAAAGCTCATGTCTATCGGCTGTATCTCCACACCCTTGGATTTCATATCCACCACAAACAACGTAAAGCCATCGGTTTTTTTACTGACATCTTTAAATGAAGTTGTTCTCGCAACGACTAACGCGTAATCGGCAACGTCAGCTCCGGATATAAATGTTTTCGACCCGCTTAACGTGTAACGATCTCCCTTTCGTTTAGCCATAGTCGTAATCTTCATNGAGTTACTGCCTGCATCCGCTTCNGTAATCGCAAAACAAAATTGNTTGGTACCGGCACAACANTCNGGTAGGTACTTCTGCTTTTGCTCCTCAGTGCCGTGAGAGGAAATAGGTGCCAAGGACATGGTCGGACCAGCGACCAACATGAGTAATGGTATCCCTTCGTTCGACAAGCCCTCCATTAACAGTGCCAGCTCCATCATCCCCAAGCCTGCCCCACCGTATTTTGTGTCCACCATCATACCGAGAAAACCGTCCTTCCCCATTTGGTCCCACATCTCATGGGTAAATTCTCGATTTTCCGCTTTTTCCATCCAGTACTTTCGATCGTAAGTCTTCGCAAGTTGAGACCCATACTCGTATATCACTTGTTGTTCTTGGGAAAGTTCAAATTCCATCACTAACTCCGATCTAAGAAAAGTGTGGGAACTTTAACCGCTATACCCCACAATCTCAACCCGTTATCTAATAGCAACACTAGAATCAATAGTGTATACGTTCCGCCATGTGCAAGATCAGCAATTCAATAAGACACCGCTAATGGATCAAACCAAACCTTGATACTTCTGATTTTAAACGTTCTTTTACATGAGATGGAACACCAAAGTGTTCAAAGAAAAATTTTGCAAACATTGTTCTTCCTTTGTGAATCAAATCGATTTTTAATTTTATCAAAAAAATATT
>JAESQG010000192.1 GCA_016765265.1 Pseudomonadales bacterium
CATTGAGTTAAAGGAGATAAACTCAGCATGACTCCGAAAAATGTTCTACGCCACCTTTCTAGCTTGAGGTGAATGAGACATGTTGAAAGTTGTCTTCCTAAAGGGAGAGAGAAACGCCCGTTACGCGGACATGTAAAATATTATGGAAAAATATTATAATATAATAAGAGGGGTTTCGGAGACGCATAGCTACTCCTTCGATGATGCTGAAATGGCAACATAAAAATTCATGGAGGTGTACAAAGTTACTTGATCATTACATAGGAGGCGTAACGAGCATCAACAACAATCAGGTATAAATTCTAAATTTGTATTCAGACTCCCCCCACATTCCACAGAAACACTATCGACCACCCACACGGGAGAAAGGGAATGGCCCTGCCCTAAAGGGAAAATAGGCTTAAGGGACAAAAGGCAGAATGGAAAAATCCTTAAAGGAAAAGGCTAAAAAAGGGGAATTGATAACAGCAGAAAAGGCAGCTGCCTCAGAGAATAATACATCGCAGGGGCCCTAATGTGCGCATCTCGCAAGCTATCTTCGACAATACATGCCCTCAGAACCTGAGCCTGCATCAGCACCTAATTCATGAATATTTGTATCAACAAACAACATCACTTAGTTGTCACATTGAATAATCCGTATTGATTGATCATCAGCAACAATTTTTCCTCTATCCACCATAGAAAATAGATAGATACACATTTACTCCCATTACGAGTCAGTTGATTGCCCCAAACTTCTAACTCATTCTATCTTCATTTTTCTGGTTCAACTCAAACTGTATACAAATCCTAATGGCGACAAATCACTATTAGATAAATACGTTTAAACAAACGCGTCTATCGTAAGCTCTGCACATTGCATCACGAATTCAAATTGGAAAGTACAATTGAAAAATATTTTTGGGAATCCGGCTCACCAAAACCCCAGATTCAACTGATTCAGAACACAGTAGGTTGGCTCAGGTCGGAAATTTCATCATGCATTTGTTTCAGTGAACATTTGATCCCGATATTCCGCCTGGCAACACACGAGAAAAGCGTGCCCCCTCTATCAAAAACAAGATCTCAAAATCGCTCCAAACTTACAATGCGCAAGCAGGTGTTGAGACAACATCTACGGCCGAATAAATTAGTGAACCAACTATCGCTGAATTATCTGAACCAAATACATCCGGAACCAACTGCACCAACTGGAACAAACCAACTCACATCGTAATCTGGAGTTAGCCTTGAATAAAGAATTGACCGACCAAACAACATCGACTGGTTCAATACCACGGGCACCTGGAACGACTTCAATAGAGACGGCCTCCTATCTGAGTTTGCAGTCAGAACACTGCGAGAGACCCGAGTCACTGACAAATTGTCGGGTGTGAGAGCCTCCCCGGCACTAATGTCTCGGCAGAAGCATTCGTTACCCGAAATCAGACCAGAGTAAATGGAATTCTCAGTTAATACCCAGGTACCACACGGGGCAACCTAGCCAGAAACACCAAGATGATTAGAGCGACACATTCATCGCAGGATGCCAATTCACTCTACCTGCTGCGCACGCAGTAACTCACCTCCTTTACGGACAGAATTATGTCAGAACAATCCAAGCATCACCAACAACTGCTCCTTCACATAGCAACAAGTTTTAAAACGGGAAAATTCCAAGAGCAACGACTTCCACTTATAGAAACTATCAGTCGGCTTGAGCAAGACTTGTTGAAAGTCGAATCACGCATGCGCCACCTCCATAAAGAATACCAACGTATATTCCCTAGTGAATTCCCTCTGGGTCTTGTCATTCAAAAGAATCGTTCTCGCCCTTCTTTATATTGGCGCGGGAGAGACTGTTACTGGAGCCAAAGTTATGTGAAATTGTTCCAATGTCCTTCTTGGACCGGTTTCATCCGTCAGCAACCAAAAAATGTGCGTGACATGCTTGAGCTTTTCGAGGCCAATCGACTTGCCCTAGAATGGGAGTATCGAACCAAGTATCAGGCTTTGAAGGCTCTTAGGGATTGGCTCAAGGATGTTGATCTCGCGCTTGTCTCAACTGGTGGGTAATGAGTGTTTGGTTGGGGGCCGAATACGTTTACGATATCAGGTGATTTCAATGTCCCTTTTAAAAGGTCTTAAGGGTAAGGGGCGATATCAGTTGGTATCAGAGTTCGTTTTTTTCTGAGTCCCGAGCTAACGGCCCGGTTTGAGTCAATCGTCGGCGGTAACATAATTTGTGTTTGCTTGCGTCGCACTGGGAATTTACTCGGGTTCAGAAAAGTTTAATTTCTATTTCGCTCTTGAGTTTGAATCTAAGCATTTCTAATATCTCACTTGAGCCATCATATTCATCCTTTCTTAAACCGCTGTCTCGGCGTCCTGAGCGCCGACCATCCACATTCTCTCTCTTGGGATTTGGGTTCTTTTGCTGTGATGGGCTCGTATTCTTGGGTTTGGAACTAGGTGGGGCAACCACGTACAATTTATAACTTTACATTGTTTGCGTTCGAAACGACATTCAGTCGATGCTATATAGAAGTGAATATTAATTATATCTGACGAAGACTGTACTGTGGGGTCGGCCTAGGTTTCCAAATCCGGGGGCCAGCGGCGTTGGAATCACTTGTTATCGAATAAATTTTTTCGATTGCACAAACTCATCAGCGATAACACCTATTATCGGCCTTCTGGCCCCCGTCTTACAGGGTATTCGTTCGTTGCATATTTAGTGAAAGTGTCATCTATGTATTTCCACCATGATTAGAGGTAAAAGTTTGAGACTACGGTCGCCTGTACCACCCAAGTGACTGCTAAAGTATGTTCTTAATATGTCGCAACTTCCATTTAACGCTTTTCCAAAAAAAACGTTAAAAATTGTCTTACCGAGATAATCTATACACCAGACAAATACCTACGCTAATGCCAACGGAAAATCATTGTGCCAAACTCAGCACCAGCGCTGCTCTCATCTAATGAAATGCCGCCTCTACATAAGGCGCTACTTATAGCTACCCCCACCAGCGAGGGGACACTATGAAGCAAACACCCCTCCTATTCCCCCCAAGGTTTATCCAATTAAAAAACGCCCCTCTCTACCTGGGCATGAATTTGAAACGTTTCAATCGAGATGTCAGACCCAATCTGACAGACATTCCGATGGGACCAAGGTGTATTGCTTTTGATCGACTTGACTTAGACCAATGGGCAGATCAGTATAAGCAACGCAATGGGTGTTCCACTAGAAAAGGAACACTTTTATGTCACAAAGAAAAATCCCAGGGCTGCAAAAAGTCGGCAACCATTGGCACATCGACAAGGTGTACAAAGGACAACGACTTCACGAAAGCACTGGAACGAGTAGCCTCGAAAAAGCACAAGAAAATTTAGCAAAACGATTAGAGGAACTGAGACAAGCTGTTATTTTTGGTGTTCGTCCCAAAAGAACTTTTAGCGAAGCCGCAGCAAAATATCTTAATGAGAATTTACATAAACGATCCATTGAAGATTCAGCAATGCGTCTCAGAAAGCTCGATCAGTTTATTGGTTCAAAATTTTTAAATGAGATATATAACGAAACGCTGCTGGAGTTTAAAAATGTTCGTTTGCAGGAAGACAAGGTTAAAAAGAAAACCGTAAACCTTGCGCTACAAACTGTCCGACAAATTCTTAACTTGGCGGCAAACGAGTGGCGTGATGAGAACGGTTTAACTTGGTTGGACCAGGCTCCAAAAATAAAGATGCTCAAAGTGGATGATGCTGCAAAACCTTACCCCCTGAAATGGGCTGAACAAGGAAGGTTATTTCATCTATTGCCCACACACCTCGAAACAATGTGCCTGTTTAAAATAAATACCGGCTGCAGAGAGCAGGAAGTCTGCAACCTACAGTGGTCTTGGGAGTATGAAGTCCCCGAGCTAAAAACGACGGTGTTTATTATTCCAGGCCATGTTGCTAAAAATGGACAGGAGAGATTGATCGTTCTCAATGATGTTGCTAAAGCTTCAGTTGAGTCCCAGAGAGGCATGCACGACACACATGTTTTTTGCTATCGCGGAAATCCCATATCGAATATGAGGACACATGCATGGCGCAAAGCGTGGATAAATTCAGGGCTACCTACTGATGGAAGTTACCTGAAGGGTGTGCACAATCTTCGGCACACATTTGCAACTCGATTAAGAGCTGCGAGAGTGAGTTATGAAGATCGCCAAGACTTACTCGGGCATGCAAACGGTAATGTCACTACGCACTATTCAGCACCGGAGATTGGAAATCTAATTGATGCTGTTAATACTGTAAAAGAGAAGACACGTGAATTGACACTTTTGAGGAAAGTGAATTAAGTCACCCAAAACTCACCATGCTGTATGTACAAACGGGGTATCCCTTTAGCTCCACCTATGTCAATATGTAGTGATGAACAGGCCTTCGAAGAACTTAAGATCGGGGCGAGATTACCCTGGCAC